>CANJNG010000022.1 GCA_947475205.1 Bacteroidota bacterium | reverse complement strand
GTTATATCGAAGTAGGCGATTATCTCGCTTGGAAATACTTCATTGAAAAATGTAGGTAGAATGGGGATTATATTTAAACCATAAATGTAGACTTTTATCTTTTACTCCCCAACTTTTGACGCTGACCCTTGCAAAGACGATTTGAAACCGTTGCAAAACAAACAATCGTAAAACACACAACAAGAAACCGTTGCAAGACAATATCCCCTCCTTTCATTTGCTTTTGTACAAAGAATTAGGTTCTTTTATATCTGCCAAAAAATATTCGGGTTCGGCATCTGAATAGGCTTTAAGCAGACTTGTGTTTGCCTGTACTCTCCACACATCATCCTCATCAGCAATATGATGATTTGCTGTGTAAATTATCCCATATTCCGATTCAATATGCTTTTCCAATTCTTCGATTGAAGCATATTTTCCAAATAACTCATCAAGAGTTTTATCGGTTATTTGCTTCGCTTGATTCTTTTTATTTAAATACCAAATTACTCCCAACGCAACTGCAAATGCAACTGCTGTCGCTAGAAAAGTATCCAATTCCTGATGGGATATTACCCGTACCTCATCACCCCGTTTCAAACCACGCTGTTCAAATATTTTTGCAATATCGGCTTGCGAATGGGTTTTATCAACAACAATTTCTATTAAATTCATGGTTTTAGATTGCAAATGCTGTGATTAAAAAGGATGTAAACGTCTTTGCAATGTTATTGCTTTCTTGAAAACATACATAGTTTGGATTCCGTCTTGGCTTTCTGAAAATGAAAAAGCTAAAAACGCTTTGACATGAATGGACATTGAGCAATTTATAATATCCCTTGAAATAAACAGATTAATATACCCTTTCTTTGCAGCTTAATAGCTATGACAGAGAAAAAGAAAATTGCGATTTTAGGTTCAACGGGTTCCATTGGAACTCAGGCATTAGACGTAATCAGCCAAAACAAGGAGCATTTCGCCGTTGAAGTGCTTGCAGCGGGTAGAAATGTCGAATTATTGGTTGCTCAGGCTTTAGCGTTTCGTCCCAATGTGGTGGTTATTGGTGATAAAGAAAAATTGCAATGGGTGAAAGATCGCTTATTTGATGAAGGCATAAAAGTTTACGCCGGACCCGAAGCCCTAGAGCAGGTGGTGGAAATGGAGGAAATAGACACCGTGCTTACTGCAATGGTGGGCTATGCCGGATTAAAACCAACCATATCTGCCATAAATGCCGGAAAAGCAATTGCCTTAGCCAATAAAGAAACCTTAGTGGTTGCCGGAGAACTCATCACTAAAATTGCTCGCGAAAAGGCAGTGAATATTTACCCTGTGGACTCCGAGCATTCTGCCATATTTCAATGTCTGGCCGGAGAGTTTCATAATCCGATTGAGAAGATAATCCTTACTGCATCGGGTGGACCATTCCGGGGGAAGAAGCTGGAAGACCTGCTGCATATAAAGAAAGAACAAGCCCTAAAGCATCCCAACTGGACTATGGGGGCAAAAATCACCATCGATTCGGCCACTTTAATGAACAAGGGCTTGGAAGTGATAGAGGCTAAATGGCTGTTTCATCTGAAACCGAATCAAATAGAAGTAGTCGTGCACCCCCAAAGCATCGTGCATAGCTTGGTGCAGTTCACCGATGGCTCCATCAAAGCACAATTAGGTTTACCCGATATGAAATTGCCTATTCAATACGCATTGGCCTATCCCAACCGACTGAAAAGCGATTTCCCAAGGTTTGATTTCCTCAATTATCCAAACCTTACGTTTGAGAAACCCGATTTGGAAACATTTCGCTGCCTAAGACTTGCTTTTGATGTTTTAGAGAAAGGCGGAAATATGTCCTGCGTGCTAAATGCTGCAAACGAGGTGGCTGTTGCAGCATTTTTGGAAGACAAGATTGAGTTTCTGCAAATACCTGAGATTATTGAAAAAACCATTGTTAAAGCACATTTTGTAGCCAAACCCAATTTGGACGATTACATTAACAGCAACACGGAAGCCCGTAGATTAGCTTCGGAATTTGCAGGAATTTGGTAGTATATATTGTGTTTTACCTCTCGGTAACGCATTTTGGCAAGTATTTAATTTTGAAACCAAGGAGGCTTCGTCCAGTGTCATTGAATTAAGGAATAGGTTAGCGAAAATAGGCCATCATTGCTGGATGCTATATTTTTCAAATAAAGCAATATGTAATGACGTTAGAACTGGAAACCATGTGAAATTCTATGTTTTCTATGATTCTATGTGGTTTTTGATATTTTTGAACCACAAAGGCACCTATTTCATATAGGGTTTCACATAGAAAAATAATTTTTTAATTTGCTGAATTTTATACATTTACAAAATACGTCAATGGTAGATACTCCGAAGCAACCTTTAGCTCTTGGATGCCAATAACACTTAATACATCCAAAATCTTTACCTGCATTTTAGATTACTTCATGAGTACATTCGCAATGACGAAAACACCTATCCAAGAGCTAAAGGTTGCTTCACGAGTACGTTCGCAATGACGACATATTCCAATCAACAAAACATTAAGCACAAAACCCTGTTTCATAATCCATGAAAAACAAAGTAGTCGTTGCTATCACAGGTGCCAGTGGATCTATTTATGCAAAAGTGTTGTTGGATAAATTGGTTATCCTAAAAGAACAATATGAAGAAGTGGGTGTGGTGATGAGTGATAATGCCCGTGATGTTTGGCAGCACGAATTAGGCAACAAAAGCTACGACGATATTCCTTTTAAGATATATGGAAAAGCTGACTTTTTTGCTCCCTTTGCCAGCGGCTCTGCCCGATACAATATAATGTTTATCTGTCCATGCAGTATGGGTACATTGGCTCGGATTGCATCCGGCACTTCATCCGACCTCACAACCCGTGCGGCCGATGTAATGTTAAAAGAACGGCAGAAACTTATACTCGTTCCTCGCGAAACGCCCTATTCGCTCATTCATCTTAACAACATGAAAAGCGTGACTGAAGCAGGAGGAATCATTTGTCCGGCATCCCCATCATTTTACAGCCAACCTAAGAGCTTTGAAGATTTGGCGGCAACTGTGGTTGACAGAATGTTGGATTTAGCCGGATTTGATTGGGAAAGCTATCGCTGGGGGAAGGGTTAATACGGCGTTTTAAAATCATCGTTGCTTCTTGATCCATAGCGGCTGTTTATCCCCGAACCCCGCTCATCTATGGGTTGTGTATCGTCCACATTACGGCTTTGGTCGCTGCGGCCAATTAACTTCATTTGCCAACGGTCGTCATAGGTTTCGCCTATTGCCGTAGAGTGCAACAACTTGTAATCATTCGTAGAGCGGTCGTTGGTGTAGAAAACAAACTTTTTATTTGATTGCTGCCGGGTAACCAAGGTGTTGTTGATTTTATAGTAATGCCATATTTCATAAGGATAGGAGTTGGGTTCAAATCGGCGAATATCCATTGTGTTGGGTTCGCCATATTGCAGATACACCCGGCCTCGGTCGGTTTCATAACCCCGTTGAATTTGTGTGCTATAATTCTTCACCACCGTTTTCACTTTTCCTAAATATACCTCCCAAGCCTCGCCCGGATTAACTTTATTCCGGTTTTGCCAAAAGGTAAAGAAGTATTTCTTCATCAATTGGAGATTCCCCAAATTGAGTTGATTGTTTTGAAAGTTACGCTCTGCATTCGTAGAAATGGGATATAACGATTTAATACAATCGGCTAAAAGCGATACATTCGTAAACGTATCGGCAAATGTTTGTTCAATCATCACCTGCCCATAATCGAAGTTCTCTTTAAATACCGAATCGGGGTTGAGTTGGTTGTCTGCTGTTGCTTTGGGTTCTGGGTTGCTGCGTTGAAAGAAGGTAGATTTCGATACTAATATTTCATTTTTCCGGTTCTTAACTGAGATAACCAAATTGTAGTTTCCGGTGGGGAGCTTTGAAATATCAAATTCTTTGCACACCACATTCACGGGTTTTATTTCATCTCTGGAAAAGGAAGAATAGCCCTCCACAGGTTTATCGTTATCGGCATTTTGCAGATAAAAATTGGTTACAATCTGCCTATCGGGAATAGAGAGAAAGGGTTCGCCAAAATCAATCTCAGCATAAAACTTCAGGCTTTGAACATTCTTTGGGAAGAAATTTCCGGTAAAGGGAATCATTTCATATCCGCTTTTCGAAAACAAAGAAGTTGTGGTGGAGGGCTTCATGCTTTCGATAAACATAATATCGGAAAGAAAGGTATGGCTGCGTTTATATTCAATTTTGAGCGGAAGAACTGTTTTGAGTGTGTCTTTCTGATTATGCATGTCCGAAACCAGCAGTGTGGTTTCATATTCGCCGTTTTTAAGCGGAATTCGCTTAACGTCGAGCAGGGAATAGTTAAAGAGAGAATCTTTGGTTGCCGGCCCCGAAAGCACGTATTTGTCGGCGTACACAATGGTGTCAGACATTAATTCGTGCATAATTAACCCTCCAATTAACCCTCCAGGCATTAAGCCGTAAGCACCCAAATCAGCCTTTGTTTTACGTATCATTATTCCAATATACGCTCCACGTTCAAAATCACCAGCCGCATTTTTTTTCGACACTAATGTGCCGCCATCCACCGATAGAATGGCTTCTAAATAGGGGCCCGTTGCAGGGTCGGCAAACTGCAACAGATTGGCTTCACAATAAAGGCGTTGAGCGATGGAAGTGAAGCTTTGAAAAAACAAAAACAAGAGGGCGAGTCGAGTAATCATACTGTAAAAGTAGTGCAATTTGGCTGCTTGGTAAAATTATGAATTGTAAAAATTGTTGTGCTTCTGCCAAACAAAAGCAAATACTTCTACTTTTGCGGCGGAGAAATGGCAGAGCGGTCGATTGCGGCAGTCTTGAAAACTGTTGAAGGTAACACTTCCGGGGGTTCGAATCCCTCTTTCTCCGCCAAAAGTTTTAGTCCCGCCTAAGCGGGATTTTTGCTTTTTAGAATGCTGACGAATAGGTGCTGCATTCATAGGAGAGGTGTCAGAGTGGTCGAATGTGACTGATTCGAAATCAGTTGTACTTTCATCGGTACCGGGGGTTCGAATCCCTCCCTCTCCGCAACGGTATGATTAATTCCGGAATCACCAAACAAGTTTGAGAGCAAAGACAAAAAAGCCCTAGTTATTTGGGGCTTTTTGTGTTTAAATCGGGACATAAACTTATACAATGACATTTGTCAAGCTTTTACAAGTCTTTAAACTTCTCTATTATTAAAGATTCATGAAATAAATTCCTTTGGAGATTGGGGAGAAATCAAAGAATATTTAAAATCCTATTACGTAAATACACTTTATAGCAACTGTGTGAGTCTGTATCTATAATACGCGATACATCTAAACAATTGTGCTGGCTAGTATCTGCACTCGGTTATATAGCTACACATGTGTGTGAGCCTGTATCTACAATACGATATACCCTCACATAAGTGTGTGAGCCTGTATCTACAATACGATATACCCTCACACAAGTGTGTGAGCCTATATCTATAATACGATACACCCTCACACATGTGTGTGAGCCTATATCTACAATACGATATACCATCACACATGTGTGTGAGCCTGTATCTATAATACGATATACCTTCACACACGTGTATGAATTTGTATCTACAACACGATACACCCTCACACAAATACTTTCTATTGAAAAATATTTCGTTATGCCCAAAAATTGAAATATTTTTGCCATCTGATTAAGCAGTATGCCCTTAAATCATCTTAAAACACACCATTACATACTATGTCAAGCACAAATTGGAGTTTAACCGACAACATCTTTGATAACGTTACCAAGGATAATTTTAGCAAGATGCGAATCATTGCACCTTATACCAAAGCAGTATTAACCGCCCGGCAAAACGACCCGGAAATAGCTCAGATTTTGGCTGCTTATGCCCCTGTCAGCGATAATTATGTAACCTTATTTGACACCTTGCTCGAAAGTCGCGGGGAGCATATCGGCAGCACAGTCAAAGTAAGGGCCCTGCTAAAGCAATTATCAGGCAACCATATCCGGAAATGGGATGTGGCTATTCAGAAGGTTTACGATTTGGGTACCCCCGACTACATTCGCCTGTTGCCGAATCGCCGCAAACCATTTCAGCAGGGCAAACAAGACCAACGTGATGCAGCCGTAGCAGCCCTAATCAAAGCCATTGGCACCGATGCAGCCTTAGCAACTCTAAAAGGCGATATTCAGGCATTTTACACCCTGTTGAAGAATGCTATCAAAAGCAATCGGGGTAATTTTGGAACCATTAGTGTGCTATCCACCAAAACCGAAGACGCCCGAATAGTTACTGCTCAGGCTATGATGACTGTGTACTTTTCGTTGGGGATGCTAAACGTTACCAACCTCAAAAAAGTGGATGCCTATTTCGACCTGCCAAACATCCAGAATAAACGCCAAACTACTTACAACCATCAAATTCCCGCCCGTAGCTTTAACTTTATTTTGCTCCACACCTTTAAACCCACCGATACGTTTAAGGTGGTAAATACAGGTGATGCCATTCTCGATTTTGGACTGAGCCAAACCCGAAAGGAGGCTTTCACCACTGTTCCTTACTTCACGGTTGCCGCTCATAAAACCGCCACAGGCACCGGCTCGCAGGTTATCAAGAGTACATTCCGCTTTTTTATGGTAGTGAACAATACCGACTTGGACGGTAGCTATGTGCTGACTACAGGGTTTTAAGGGGAAGAGGTTTGAAGAAATAATCTTAATTTCACAACCTCATAAATGAAATACGGTTACACCTTTCTAATCCTCTCGATTGCTTTAATAGTAAAGGCTCAGTCTCCGCCAACGGCTCTATTCAGTGTTAGCGACACCGTTATTTGTGAGGGTGATTGCATAGACTTCACCGACCTGAGTACCGATAATGCCACTTCCTGGCAATGGATTTTCGAGGGAGCAAATACGGGCGTTGCTTTAATTCAAAACCCATCTGGAATTTGTTATTCCACGGCGGGAACATATTCGGTAACCCTTACTGCCCGAAACCTGACAGGAACAGATACGCTTAGGAAAACGGGATATATAGTTGTGAATCCTAAGCCTCAACCGCTCCTTTCTATAAATGGATTTGTAATTTCAGTGTTAGAAAGTTATAGCTCATATCAATGGTATGCTGAAGGTGTTGGGGGGAACCCGGATGTACTGTTAGAAAATGAAAACGACAGCACTTATTGTATTAGGCACAGCGGCACCTATTATGTTATTGTAACCAATAGTTTTGGTTGCTCGACAACGTCTATTCTGATAGAAAAGCACTATATGCTAAGGCAAGAGTCAAGTCCCTGCACTACTGCAATAAATGAAACCGAAATCAATCCGGTTAGCATCCAACCCAACCCAAGTTCAGGTATGCTTTTCGTTTCAAACACTTCTCCAACTAATTATGTAGTTTCCTTAACCGATATGTATGGGAGGGTTGTTTTTGAAAAGGGATTTTTCGGTACTCAAAAGCAGGAAATAAATATAGCCTTTTTAGCGAAAGGTGTCTATTTTGCTAGCGTAATTATGAGTGAATCGAGGGTAATGCAGAAGATAATGGTGGAATAAGTATCAACTAGAACTTAGTTACGGTAGTTATAGTATGCCTGTAATGTTATGATTATTGTGCCTTTGATTACAAAACCAAGTAAGAAAAAGGGTGCAAATTAGTCCCATTTATTAAAGACCAATCTTTCTGAAATATCTACCCTTTTTCTTCCTCTTGTCCCCCCAATTCAAATATTTCGCAAATAAAGTTTTATGTTTTCAATTTACATATACATTTGCACCGCCAAAAAACGGGATTAAAATTTGTTAATAATGATGCTGAAAGCTGCAAAAATAAAGGGTTTCAAGGTTTTGATGGGAGTGCTAACTTTCGTTGCAATTTTTGGTTTTCAAGCGTTTTCTAACACCGAACACGGAGCAGAAGCACATGCTGAAGCTGCCGAACACACCGAAAAAGAGGTTTTCAAACCCGGCGATATGATTCTTGATCACATCAAGGATTCTTATGGTTGGCACATTGCCGATATTGGCGGCCATCCTATCAGTATTCCGCTTCCGGTTATCTTGATTACTAAAGATAATGGTTTGGTTGTTTTTAGTTCTTCTGCTTTTAACCACGGACACAGTGCTTATACCTTAGGCGAAACAGCAAACTTCAAAGGTTTGGCTTTTCGTAGAGATAACCAAGGTTACGATAGCTTGGATGTAAGCCTTACTTCTCACTTTGTTTTGAAAGATGGCCATGTAGTTAGTTTCCGCTCTCCCGAAGCCGGTTTCGACTACACCAATATTCATAACCTGAACGAAGGCATTACCCGTGAAGCATCTGTGATGGATTTCTTCAATGGGAAAAACGGTTCGTTCATTGATATTTCCATTACCAAAAACGTATTTTCTTTATTGTTAGCTGTTGGATTGCTTTTGTTTGTTTTCCTAAGCATCGCAAAAGCATACACCAACACCCGCGGCAAGGCACCGAAAGGCTTGCAAAGTTTTATGGAGCCTTTGATTCTTTTCATCCGTGATGAAGTGGCCAAACCCAGCATCGGTCATGGTTATGAGAAATTTCTTCCATACCTATTGACTGTATTCTTCTTTATTTGGATCAACAATATGATGGGTTTGATTCCTGTTTTTCCATTTGGAGCTAACGTAACCGGAAACATTGCCGTAACGCTTGTATTGGCCATCTTTACATTCGTACTAACACACATCAACGCTAAAAAAACGTATTGGAAACACATCTTCCTGCCTGATGTACCCGGTTGGTTGTTGCCGTTGATGATTCCAATCGAAATCTTCGGAACATTGATAAAGCCTGTGGTATTAACGCTCCGGTTGTTTGCCAACATCACAGCAGGACACATCATCGTCTTAGCATTCTTCTCCTTAATATTCATCTTCGGTGCTATGGCTCCGGTGGCAGGATTTGGCGTTTCAATAGTATCTGTAGCTTTCACCATCTTTATGAACTTTATGGAATTGCTTGTTGCGTTCCTACAAGCATACGTTTTCACACTTCTTTCAGCTATCTATATAGGTATGGCTGTTGAAGAGCATCATTAATTAGTAAACCAAATAAATCAATATATACAATGTCAATGTTATCAATCCTTTTAGCAGAAGCTATCGCAGTTATGGGTGCCGGAATCGGTGCCGGAATCGCTGCTCTTGGAGCAGGTGTAGGTATCGGCCGTATCGGCGGTAGTGCCTTGGAATCTATTGCACGTCAACCAGAATCTTTGGGCGACATCCGTGCAAACATGATTGTTGCTGCTGCTCTTGTTGAGGGTGCTGCATTCTTCGCCATCGTGGTGTGTCTGCTTATCCTTTTCATCTAAGAAGAAAAGATTTAACTATCATTCCCGGAGGTTGTTCGGGAATGATAGTTTATTTTGATTTTTGAATTATTGGTTTTATCTCATTACTAACTACTGATTACTTAATACTATAATGGAACTCGTTACCCCCGGCTTCGGCCTTTTATTTTGGATGGTGTTGTCCTTCACCACCGTGTTTATTCTTTTGAAAAAATACGCTTGGGGACCAATCCTTACCATGATTAAAGAAAGAGAAGACACCATTGAAAAGGCTCTTTTATCAGCTGAAAAGGCGAAAGCAGAAATGGCTGCCTTGACTTCAACCAACGAAAAACTATTGCAGGAAGCCCGCAACGAACGCGATAAAATGCTGAAAGAAGCGGCTGCTACCAAAGATGCAATCATCAACGAAGCCCGTGCAAAAGCAAGCGAAGAAGCAACCCGTATCATCACCAAAGGTCGCGAAGAAATCAAGAATGATAAAATGGCGGCTATTGTTGAATTGAAAAACCAAGTTGGTTCTTTATCACTTGAAATTGCCGAAAAACTATTGAAAAAACAATTGGATAACCAAGATGCCCAAAAGGACTTGGTAAATCGTGAATTGGAAAACATAAAACTGAACTAAGATGGCTGAGCAAAGAATTGCCGGACGATATGCAAAATCGTTGTTAGACCTTGCCGTTGAGACCAATCAGTTGGAGGCTATTTACAACGATATGTTGCTGGTAGAAAGTGCCTGCAAAAACAGTCGCGACTTTCAGTTGATGCTTGAAAGTCCGATTATCAGAACCGATAAAAAGGAAGCGATAATTGAAGAAGTGTTTCGTGGCAAACTAAGCCCACTTACGAGCCAGTTTCTTAACATAATCACACAAAAAAGTCGTGAGGCTCACATATTTGAAATAGCTACTGCTTTCGTAATGCAATACAGAACTCTATCGGGCGTTACTACTGCTACAGTAAAAAGCACTATTACATTGGATGATGCAGCACGGGCGAAAGTGAAAGCTATTCTACAAAATGCCGGATACGCTAATGTTCAATTAGTGGAAGAAGTAGATGCCGAACTTATCGGTGGATTCATTCTCCGCATCGGCGACAGACAAATAGATACTTCTATTAAAAGCGAAATCAATAAACTTAAACAAGGCTTTAAACACAATTTGTACGAAGAAACTTTTTAATTACAAATTGCAAATTACGAATCGGGCAAAAGCCATTAAAGTCTAATATCTCAAGTCTCATATCTAAAATCTAACGTCTAAATAAAATGTCAGAAATTAAACCAGCAGAAATATCGAACATCCTTCGCCAACAACTGGCCGGATATCGTAGCGAAACCGAATTGCAAGAAGTAGGAACTGTATTGCAAGTGGGTGATGGTATCGCTCGTATCTACGGACTTTCAAGAGTACAATCAGGAGAGCTGATTGAGTTTGAAACCGGACTTCGTGGAATTGTATTAAACCTTGAAGAAGATAACGTAGGGGTTGTATTGCTTGGAAGCAGCAACGATATTAAAGAAGGTGATACTGCTAAACGTACCGGAAAAATTGCCTCTGTGAATGTAGGTGAGGGTATGCTTGGCCGTGTTGTGGATACTTTGGGTAAACCAATTGATGGTAAAGGTCCAATTACAGGTGAATTGTATGAAATGCCTTTGGAGCGTAAAGCACCTGGGGTAATCTATCGTCAACCTGTAAACGAACCTTTGCAAACGGGTATCAAAGCGATTGACGCAATGATTCCGATTGGTCGCGGACAACGTGAGCTTATCATTGGCGACCGTCAAACCGGTAAAACTGCCGTTGCGATTGATACCATCATCAACCAAAAAGAATTTTATGAAGCAGGACAACCTGTATTCTGTATTTATGTAGCTATTGGGCAAAAAGGTTCTACTGTTGCGAACATCGTTCGTGTATTGGAAGAAAACGGAGCAATGGCCTACACGGTTATTGTTGCGGCTACTGCATCTGACCCGGCTCCTTTGCAATTCTATGCTCCCTTTACCGGTGCGGCGATTGGCGAATTCTTCCGCGATACTGGCCGTCCGGCTTTGATCGTTTATGATGACTTATCGAAACAAGCTGTGGCTTATCGTGAGGTTTCTTTGTTGTTGCGTCGTCCTCCGGGTCGTGAAGCATATCCCGGTGACGTGTTCTATTTGCACAGCCGTCTATTGGAACGTGCTGCTAAAATCAACGCTACCGATGCCATCGCTAAAGAAATGAACGACCTTCCTGAAAGTCTTCGTCCGATAGTTAAAGGTGGAGGTTCTTTAACGGCTCTTCCTATCATTGAAACGCAAGCGGGTGACGTATCAGCGTATATCCCTACTAACGTAATTTCGATTACCGATGGTCAGATATTCTTGGAAACAAACTTGTTTAACTCGGGTGTTCGTCCCGCTATCAACGTGGGTATCTCTGTAAGTCGTGTGGGAGGTAACGCTCAAATCAAATCCATGAAGAAGGTTGCCGGTACATTGAAACTTGACCAAGCTCAATATCGTGAGTTGGAAGCGTTCTCTAAGTTCGGTTCTGACTTAGATGCTGCAACTAAATCTGTACTTGACAAAGGTTCACGTAACGTGGAAATTTTGAAACAAGGACAGTTTTCTCCTTACAAAGTGGAAAGCCAAGTTGCTATCATTTATTTGGGAACAAAAGGTTTGTTGCAACGTGTGCCTATCAATAAAGTGCGTGAGTTTGAATCAGAGTTCTTGGCTATTATGGAAGCAACCCACAAAGAGGTGTTGAACGCTTTGAAAGCCGGAAAATTTGATGATAGCTTAACCAGCGTATTGGAAACCGTAGCAAAAGACTTAGCAGCGAAGTATTAAAATAGTAGGAAGTAATCAGTATTGAGACAAATGCGGCTATCGCACAAATCATAACTCGTAATTGATAACTCGTAATTGATTTAAAATGGCTAACTTAAAAGAAGTAAGAAATAGGATTACCAGCGTAAGCAGCACTTCGCAGATCACATCGGCAATGAAGATGGTGAGTGCAGCCAAATTGCGTAGGGCACAAGATGCCGTTACCCGTTTGCGTCCTTATGCCGGAAAGTTGCGTGAGATATTGGAGAACCTAAGTTCTTCTTTGGATGCTTCGGATGGCGGACAGTTCTCGGTGAAACGCGAACCCAACAAAATCCTGATTGTTGCTATTACTTCTAATCGTGGATTGTGTGGCGGTTTTAATGCCAACATTATTAAACTGGCTAATCGCTTGCTTCACGATGATTATGCCGCTCAGAACAAAAAAGGCAATGTGAAGTTTGTTACCATTGGTAAGAAAGCGACTGCTTATTTTAGCAAAACCCCGGGTGCGGTTGTTTCTAGTCACGATAGCATTTACGATGCTTTGACCTTCAACAACGTTGCCCCTATTGCCGAAAGCATAATGGACCAGTTTGTGAAAGGTGATTTTGATAAAGTGGTAGTTCTTTACAACCAATTTAAGAACGCTGCGGTACAACTTGCCGTAAACGAAGCCTATCTTCCTGTGGAAGCAGCTCCTACCAAATCCTTAAAGAAAGTTGCCTCTGTAGATTACATTTTTGAACCTGAGAAACAATCCATTGTTCAGGATTTAATCCCGAAATCATTAAAGATTCAATTATACAAAGCTCTTTTGGATAGCCAGGCTGCCGAACACGGTGCTCGTATGACGGCGATGCACAAGGCAACCGACAACGCCAAAGACATGCTAAAAGAATTGAAATTAACCTACAACAAAGCCCGTCAAGCTGCCATCACCAATGAGATATTGGAGATTGTGAGCGGTGCGAATGCATTGAAAGGATAAGGTCAATTACGATTTTAGAATTACGATTTACGATTTAAGAACGGCCTCTGCGATGATTCGTAGAGGCCGTTTTTGTTTTGGACAATCCTTGTTCAATTTCTGCTAATTTCGGCCAAATTCTTATGATAGCAAGAGTGTTAAACCCTGTTTGCCTTTTGGCCTGCTTCTTTATACTATTTGCTCAATTTTCAAAAGGACAAGATATCATAGTTAAAAAGTCGGGAGCACGGTTTTACGCTAAAGTGCTAAGTGTCGATGAAAGTATCATAAAATACATTGAATACAATAAGCAAATGTATGATTTTAGGGAGCCATTAAAAACTTCCGATGTGTTATTGATTCGATATGGAAATGGGGAAGTAAAGGTGTTTGATAAAAGCAATGCGAATGTGTATGCTCTGGGGTTCTTGAACTACTACTCTGATAAAAGCTTTAAGGAGGAAGTTGACACCTTAAATCATTTTCAAAATCTTAAGGAAGGAGCCTATTTTACATTAGGAAAGTTTATGGCAAATTCTCCGGCGATGTCCCCATCGAAGTATAAAATTTCGAAACGTTCGAAAGCGGATATAGCCTTTGCGGGTGGAAATGATTACGATATTGAAATAGGCAGTGAGGTTTGGGGGGTGTTTCAAGATGGTTCGCTTTACATACATGGAAAGAATTTAACTGAATCATCACACTATTGCAAGGCTGAGATTCTTGGAAAATATTGTTACCTGCGGCCAGCGTTTCCAACTTCTCCCGACCTTAGGGTTCAAATAGGATTGCCACGGAAAATTCCAAGTAACAATAATCCCGCACTTTCTGCATTCAGTATGTTTGGTGTTTTGGGGGTAATTGTAGAAACATTAAAAACAACGGAAGAGGATATAAGAGCCTTATGGAGAGTTGGCTTTATCTATAACCTTAATACTGGGGAAAGGATGCTTTTGACCCAGAACAATATTAAAATGCTTATTGCAGTTTATCCGAACTTAAAAAGCGAATTCGATGATGAATCTTATCCAAATTCTGAGGAAGTTTTGCTTTACTATTTGGAAAGGCTCAACGAGTTGAAATAAGGTTTGTGAGCGGTGCAAATGCGTTGAAGGGATAGTTTAGATATTAGACGTTAGTCATTAGAACGACTCTAGAGGACCAATCATTGATAATTTTCATATTTAAAAGCACAATTTGCCGTGTACTTCCTTAAAAACAGAATTTACCAACCCAATCCAAAATAGCTATCTTTGTCGCCCATGGTTACTACAAAAGATACAGAAAGCCGCGAACGGGTTTTAAAGAAGGTTAGGAATGCTCTCATTTCCAAATCTGTTGACAAATATCAACACACCGACCTCACCAAACCAATTTACACGGAGGAAGCCGAACCATTAGAGGTAGTTTTCGCCAAAAACTTCACCTATCTTTCGGGGAAGTTTGCGTTTTGTGAAAACGAAACTGAATTGTTAGCTCAACTTAGCGAAGCCTCAAAAGCTGAAAATTGGGCGGGGATTATTTGCTTAGAACCTGCAATTCAGAAATTGTTGAAACAGGCCGAGGTAACTTTTATTTCCGATTTATCACGAATCACCGAGACACAAATTGGCATTACAGGATGCGAAAGTTTGGTTGCTCGTTTCGGAAGTGTGATGGTGAGCAGTAAGCAAACATCGGGTCGTAAATTAGCCGCATTTCCCGACAAGCATATCGTAATAGCCTACACCGACCAGGTGGTGATGGATTTAAAAGATGCCTATTCTTTAATCAAAGAAAAATACAAAGCGGCCATTCCTTCCCTCATTGCTAACATTGCAGGACCAAGCCGCAGTGCTGACATTGAAAAAACGCTTGTAATGGGAGCTCATGGCCCTAAAGAAATTTATGTTTTTCTGGTAGAAAGAGGCTAAGAATTTGAGCAACGAAGGCGAAAACTCAGAAGTAAAGTGGTTGAAAATATACGAAACCGCCGATGCTATAAGAGCCGAAATGCTGAAACAAATCCTCGAAGAAGCTGAAATAGAAGTGGTGTTGATTAACAAAAAAGATACGATGTATAACATTGGCGAAGTTGAAATCTACGTTACAAACACCAAGGCATTTCAGGCTCATCATTTAATTTCAAAAAATGAGTTTAAACCCTAAGGAAGTCCTTACCCGCAGTCTTTCGGGAATTGTATTTCTTATACTTTTTATTGGAAGTATTCTTTACAGTCAATGGTCTTTTGTAGGATTATTTTCGCTGCTTGCCCTTTTCGGTTTGAGGGAATTTTACACACTAATCAAAAAATCAGGTACCGACATTGATGTAAACACTCCGGCTTTGATTGGTTTTGCTACCATTTTATTATTTGGAGCGGAAAAACTCTCGACACTCGAATACCGTTATATAGGTTTGGGAATTGCTTTAGCCTTTATCTCTTTTTTTAAAGAACTGTTTCGCCACAAAGAAAAACCCTTTGAGGTGTTAGGCTTTATTGCCGTGGGGTATATGTATGTGTTGCTCCCGATTTTGTTTTTTATGTTTCTCGGTTTTTTTAAGTATGATGAATATACGTGGCAGATAACGCTGGGCTATCTCATTATTATATGGGCAAACGATAGCGGGGCTTATGGCTTTGGAGTAACGTTTGGTAAGCACCGAATGCTGGAACATATCTCACCCAAAAAGTCGTGGGAAGGTGCTGCGGGCGGCTTGCTTTTCGGAGCAATTGCTGCTTACTTCTGGAGTCAGAATTTTACAATTATCAGCACCACAAATTGGATTATTGTAGCCGTAATAATTATCGTAACCGGCACAATGGGCGATTTTGTGGAATCAATGCTCAAACGCAGTCTGGGTGTAAAGGATAGCGGAAACATCATGCCCGGCCACGGTGGAATCTTAGACCGTTTCGACAGTGTGTTGCTTTCTGCTCCCTTTGTTTGGGCATATTTGGAAGCGTTTGGTTAGAACTGATTTAAAACAGAAATTTGAACTTCCCCTAAAAGCAGAATTGTATATTTTCGCCCATTGGCATACCTACTAGACTTAATAACTCACACCGACCCTCGCGGAAATCTCACCGTAATTGAAAAGGGGATTCCGTTCGACATCAAACGCATTTTCTATATTTACGGAGTTGATGACTCTGTGCGGGGCGGACATCGGCATCACAAAACTATTCAGGCTGCGGTGTGCATACAAGGCAGCTGCATTATTGGCAACGATAACGGTTTGGAGAAAACAGAATTTATACTAGACAAACCCTCAAAATGCTTGATTTTACAACCTGAAGATTGGCATCAGATGTACCAATTCAGTAAAGATTGTATTTTGATGGTATTGGCTTCAGAGTATTTCGATAAGAACGATTACATTTTTGAATCCTACCCGGCCAGATGATTGAGTACGAAAATCTGAAAAAGCTCAACGAGCCATTCTTTGCCGAGTATATGACGGCTTTTCGCCAAACCATGGAAAGCGGATGGTATATTATGGGCAACGAACTCTCCTGCTTTGAAAAAGAATATGCCCAATACTGCGAAACGCAGTTTTGCATTGGCGTAGCATCGGGTTTAGATGCTCTGATTCTCGCTTTGGAAGCTTATGAGTTTCCTGAAGGCAGTGAGGTGTTAGTGCCTTCCAATACCTATATCGCAACGATTTTAGCCATTATTAAAGCGGGACACAAGCCTGTGTTGGTTGAACCCCGATTAGACACCTACAATATTTCTCCGGTTGAAATCAGAAAGAAAATCACCCCACGAACCAAGGCTATAATGGTGGTGCATTTGTATGGAAAATTGTGTGAAATGGAGGAAATTATGCAGATTGCCAACGAACATAATCTGGTTGTGATTGAAGACGGGGCACAAAGTCATGGAGCGAAACTGAATGGCAGGAAATCGGGGAACTTAGGCCACATTGCTGCTCACAGTTTTTATCCCACCAAAAACCTGGGAGCTTTGGGCGATGGCGGAGCAATTACCACCAACGATGCCAGCATAGCCGACAAGTTAATGTATTTGCGAAACTATGGTTCAAAGGTGAAATATTACAACGATCGCATTGGCATCAATTCCCGGTTAGACGAAATTCAGGCTGCTTTTTTGAGAATTAAACTTCGGAAACTGGACGAGATCAATGCTCACAAACAAACCTTAGCCAATATTTATCATTCAGGCCTATCGGATGCGGTGGTGAAACCCATCCGTACACCCGGCTACGAAGACGTATTTCATATCTACAATATCCGCCACGAAAAGCGGGATGCTTTGCGAGATTATTTATTGAAACAGGAAATTAAAACCGAAGTGCATTACCCTGTTGCTCCGCACAAGCAAAAGGCTTACGCTAAGTTTTTTGAAGGACAAGTATTCCCTGTTTCGGAAGAAATTCATGCCACTACCCTGAGTTTACCTGTTTCATACTGGCACACCGAAGAGCAAGTGAATGCAGTTGTTAAAGCTGTGAATAGTTTTGTTGGGTAAATTGCCTGTTATTTCATTTGAAAAGGTCAACACCTAATACAATGTCCAAAACCTTAACCATCGTAATTCCCTGCTATAACGAATCGGCATCGCTGCCCATTGTGCTGCCCGATTTAATAGCGTTTGTAAATTCACACGATTATCGTTTGATTATCACCAACGACGGTTCAAAGGATAGTTCGCTCGAAATTCTGAATCAATATTTAACTGCCGAACCCCGTTGCAAAGTTGTGTCTCACAAAGTAAACAGGGGATATGGCGGTGCCATAAAATCGGGAATTGCCGTTGCCGAAACCGATTATGTAATTACCATAGATGCTGATGGGCAGCACTATTTCGATGATATTAACAAGCTATTTCAATTAGCTCTTGCCAAAGATGCCGATATGGTAATTGGCAGCCGCAAGGGCGAAGAAGAAGCCTCTGCTATTCGAGGAATTGGGAAATCGATTGTTAGGTCAATTGCCAAGATTTTGATGCCGATTACAATTTACGACATCAATTCGGGCATGAAACTCTATTCAACCCCTCTTGCTAAGAAATACCTCAATATCTGCCCTGATTCCATGGCTTATTCGGATATTATTGCCCTTACCTTCATCAGTCAGCGGCATCTGGTGTTGGAAGAGAGCATCAAAATAAGGAAACGGGTTGCCGGAGAAAGCACTATTAACATCCGCACCGCTTACGAAACCATTATGGAAATTATAAACATAGTGGTGCTGTTTAACCCGATGCGAATATTCCTGCCCTTAGCCATTTTGTTTTTTGTGTTTGGCGTAATTTGGAACATTCAATTTGTGTTCTTTGGAAAGGGGGTAAGTATCGGCGGCAGTTTGCTGGTTATTTCCGGCTTGATATTCTTTATGCTCGGACTCGTAACCGAGCAGTTATCGAACATACGGAAGAGTTTGATAAAGGAATAAGCTTCTACTGCTGATTGTAGTACTCTTAAAATTCACGAATGAATTTAACTAAAACATGTAAATGTCTTTGTACTTCTGCCTCACATAATCCATAAAGTAGTTAAAGTTGAGGCTTTCGCCTGTAACACGCACACACACTTCATCGCTATTATAGGTTCTGCCGTGGCTATGGATATTATCTCTCAGCCAATCTAAAAGCTTCTTCATTTCTTCTTCACCCACCTTTTCGTTTAGTTCAGGAATGTCTTTCTTGGCTTTTGCATAAAACTGTGCTGCATAAAAGCTACCGATTGAATAAGTAGGGAAATAACCAAAACTGCCGTGACTCCAGTGAATATCTTGAAGGATTCCGCTAGCATCGTCGGGTACATCCAAATTCATATAATCCTTATATTTCTTATTCCAAAGCTTAGGAAGGTCGTTTACACTAACCGCTTTTTCCATCATTTGCTTTTCCATCTCAAAGCGAATCATTATGTGGAAATGATAGGTAAGTTCATCGGCATTAGTTCGCACAAGGCTTGGTTTCACAATATTCATGGCCTTGTAAAAATCGGTGGCTGACACATTAGCTAAGTTCTCGGGAAAGGCTTGTTTCAAATCGCCAAAATGTTCTTTCCAAAACGGCAGGCTGCGGCCAACATTGTTTTCCCACAAGCGGCTTTGACTTTCGTGGATGCCTAAAGAAATGGCTTCGCCCGATGGCAGACCATATTCAGCATCGGGTAAGCCTTGCTCGTAAAGAGCGTGTCCCCCTTCGTGAATCGTACTCCATATCATTTCGTTCAGGTCGCTTGGGTTGATGCGGGTTGTAACCCGAACGTCATTTGCCGAAAAATTTGTGGTGAACGGATGGGTAGAAATATCCTGACGGCCCGATGCAAAATCGTAGCCCATTTTTCGCAACAAATCAATGCCAAAATCCCACTGTGCCGATTTATCGTATTCGGCAAACATAAACGCATCATTATTTTGCGGACGGGCAAAAACCTGCTTTATAAAAGGCACTAAACGGGTTTTTACATCCCAAAATATATTCTCTAAATCTTTGGTTTTGCAACCGGGTTCAAATGTATCAAGCAAGGCATCGTAAGGGTGCATTGTATAACCGGCAAGCTTGCACTCTTCGCGTTTCAGTTCAATAATCTTTTCTAAAGCCGGAGCAAAAATCTCAAATTTGTTTTCCTTTTTAGCTTTTTGCCAAAGCAACATTCCGTTTGAAGTGGCTAAGGACATTTCCTCTACAAAAGCCGCCGGAAACTTTTTCCGTTTTTCGTAATCTTTAAGGGTGAGTTTAATATTGCGGTATTCTTTCCAGTTTAGCCCTTTGTCTTCCACCAACTTATTAAGCAAATCGCCAAACGAATCGGAAGTAAACTGCTCGTGAGCTATTCCCGAAAGAGTTGCCATTTGCTGCCCCCGCCGAGTGCTGCTTTTTTCAGGCATACACACTTCCAAATCCCAGTTGAGGATGGCAACAGAATAGCCAATATCGGCGATTTTTGATAGTTGATGGCGATATTGGTCGTAGGAAGTGGTGTCGGACATTAGAAAAATAAATTCGGGGCAAAAGTATCACAGAAAGGATTGAAGATTTTTATGGTTTTTAACATGAAATGAACAGCCTATAAACCCGTATTTATTTGATGTTAGAATTTTACTACGTTTGTGAAAATTTCAAAATGAAACAACCTTTACTTCTTTCCCTAATCACTTTATTGTTTGGCCTTTCCGCCACAGCACAAACCCAAATCAGCATTCTTTCTACAGATATGCCGGTTATTAACGATGTCTTAGCCCGAAAAGCCGATACCATGACGGTGCTTTCGCCCGGCCCGGCAGGAGCAGACCAGGTTTGGACGATGACTAATTTAAGTTCTTACATCATAAATGAAACCACTACAGTTTCGGCTCCTTCGTCAACACCTTACGCATCATCTTTTCCGGGAGCTAATATAGCTTTAAGCAACGATGGAGTCAGCTTTGTATATATGAATATAAATGCCAGCACTTCAACCGTAGTGGGTGCTTCGGGCGACTTACTCAATTTCGGCACTATATTTACCATTCCATTTAACCCTGACATTTTGCTACACAACTTCCCCAGAGACTATGGCAGCAATTTCAGTGATGCTTATGGCTGGGATATAACCACCAGCGGAGCATCGGTAAACCAGCCCGCGGCTAATTCTGTTCGCACAAAACGCACCTCTGTGGTAAAAGACACCACCGATGCTTGGGGCAGACTTACTACTCCGGTTGGAACCTATGATGTGCTTCGGGTAAAACGTGTTGATTTCAGCGTTGATTCCAATTGGTTCAGACTTCTTCCATTTGGGGGTTATACCTTCTTTTCTAGAAAAGTGGACACCGCTTATGCCTACACTTGGTTAGCTAAAGAAACTAAACTTGCCGTGGCAGAATTAGCCTACGATAGCCTTGACCATCCTAAGAAATTTACTTGGTCGCTCACGCCGCCGCAAATTAGCATTGGCTTGAAGGAGCAAAACTATAGCCGGTATGTGGAGGTTTATCCTTCGCCGGCAAATGAGGTTTTGAAATTAAACGCTAAAGCTGATTTGTCCAAAGGAGAATATCAATTCAGCATATCTAACACCCTTGGGCAGGTGGTGAAAAGTTCAACCGTATTTTTAAATGCAGAATCAACCGTGGAAATTGCTATCAGCGATTTGCCCAAAGGCATTTATTCTTGGAATTTAAAAGGGAAAACAACTGATTTGAGCGGGAAGTTGTGTGTTGAACATTAACATTATCAAGCACAAGGTCATTCATCCCCATTTTCTCTATTTTTGCTTCACCCCCCAATGGATATTTGCTACAGGGGAATGCATCAGGACCAATTCCGTGGTATAATTGGGCGAATTCTGCTAAGGCCATAAATGCTCCCAATACGGCTACCGATGGTGCTCATCAGCATTCGTTTAGTTTCACTACTTCGCAAACGGGATCGGGGGCTGCAATAGATAACCGCCCCTTGTTTTATACGCTGGCCTTTATAATGAAGCTTTAAGAAGAAGGGGAGTTAAGGGCTAAGATTTGATTAAATGTTTTTCGACCCTCCCAAATGGACTTGAAATGCACACAAATGCAAATAGCGTGTCGTCCCGCTGGGACTTTTTGATACGATGGCCAATTTTCTACCATAATGTCGCCCCGCTGGGGCTTTTATAGCCTCGTAGAGGCGACATTATGGTAGAAATGACCAAGTATCGTTCTCTTCAAAGCCCCATCGAGGCGACACTAAAGTTTAATAAGCATTGAAAAGTTGTGTGCATAAACAGGCCCAAATAGAAGGGTCGAATACTAACGAGGTTTTTTATTTTCTATAATAATGCAATGCCAAGGCATTGTTGCTAATTCCCTATCAGGGTTTTCCTGTGCTGCCATTCAGCATTTCTTCCAATAGTGCTATTTTCTCCGACATCGATTTTATGGTCGCTTTATCTAGGTCATGCATTTTAAACAAGGCTGAATTTTGGTTTCGTAAAGCCACTGACGATTCGCCTGCATCAAATTCGGGTTCATACCCCAGTTCGCCTGTGCGGTGAATATGATCAACGGTACATTTCAGTAATTTGGAAATATCAAGCAATTCGGTTGGCGAGTAACCAATCTGGCCTTCTTCTTTTCGCCACCAAGTGTTTTCACGCAGTCCTAAAACCTGCTCGAAATTAAGCAGCGTTAGGTTTCTTTTTTTACGCAGGATTTTTACCCCAATACCAATATTGGGGTCGATAGATAGTTTATTCCTTCCCATTTGAATGTACTTTGAAATGAAACAAGTGTACGGTTATGAGTAAGGGTTTTTATCATGCGAAAGAATTTAAGATGCAAATATTGTGTTTTTTTTGATTGGGATATATTTTTGAAGAAAAAATGCCCTGCATTAACTTCGGTTTTTGTGAGGGTAATGCCACAAGTTTCCGGGTTTGAAAAACAGTGGATTTGTTTTACGGAAGTAAAACCTTGCGTAAAACGCAAAACCTTGCGTATTACGCAAGTAAAATGGGTATAAAACGGAAAATTATGTTGGATAAAACGGAAGCAGATAGTTAAGAAAAGTGGGTTGATTTGCATTGTTCAAATGCCTAAGCAATTATGCAGCAGCAATTAAAAAAGAGAACAAAACAAAAATCAATTATTAATTCTTTAACCAAACCATTAATCACGAAACAGAAAACATTAAAAAAAACAATCAGGAACCTGAGAAAAGGCAAAAGGAATTCGGGAAACGCTAAAAGGAGTTCAAGAAAGCGAAAAAGGAGTTCGGGAAACACAAAAAGGAATTCAAGAAAGCGAAAAAGGAATTCGTGAAACGCTAAAAGGAATTCAAGAAAGCGAAAAAGGAGTTCGGGAAACGCTAAAAGGAATTCAAGAAAGCGAAGAAGGAATTCGGGAAACGCAAAAAGGAATTCAAGAAAGCGAAAAAGGAATTCGGGAAACGCAAAAAGGAATTCAAGAAAGCGAAAAAGGAGTTCGGGATTGCCCAAAAACAGGTTCAAGTGCAATTTGCCAAAAACATGTATTTACCTATACATTTAGTAATCAATTAAAAACAAAAGCCTAATAAACGGGCTAAACTAAAATCTAAAAAAATGAGAAAGACATATGCTACAGTAGGATACCATTCCTACACAATCGAAAATTTTTCGACCTTCTATAAAGCTGTAAGGAAAGGAATATATATAAATTTCCCTACAGTGTTTGTTACTCCAACCCTCACTCAGGTGCAGTTCGATTTGCTGGTTACCAACTATGAAGCAGCCCGCACTGCCTATAGCGGCGGCGGTATAGCCTTTAAAGGGGCGTATTTAGCCGCACTGTCTGCCTTAATGACGGGCCTCGATACCTTGGGAGTTTATGTAACCGGCATTGCCGCTAACGACCCAAACATTATTCTTGATTCGGGCTTTGTGCCCAACAAAGTGCCAAGCAAAGGCAGTGCACCCGAGGTAAGCAACCCGCCAGTGCTTACTCGTGGGGTATCGGGCGAAATATTTGCCGAAGGCAATACCATTGCCAATGCCGATACCTATAACTGCATTGTTACTAAGGGCTATCCGCTGCCGGAGGGAGTAGGAATAAACAGTGCAGGGCAATTTGTAATAAATGGCGATGATGCTCAACTGCCTCCCGGCCAACCCCACCAAGCCATTTTCGACTTTTCTAAATCACGGAAGAAACACTTCCTGGGGCTAACTTCGCTCACCCGCTATTACTTTTACTTTTTTACGTCCAATGCTTATGGAGTTAGCCAGTTGAGTAATCCAGGGGTTATTGATGTGGTGTAGGGAATTGGCAATGGACAATTTGTAGGGGCAGCCCTTGTGTCCGCCCTTTTTATTTTCACGAATATGATTGCAGGGGCGATTCATGAATCGCCCCTGCCTTTTCGTTTCGAGCAATTGACAACAAAATTTTTATTGAAGAACTAAACATACTTAAATGAAAGTAGCATTCGAGCGGAGCGACCACACGATGGTGTCGAGCGACCAAACGAAATACAAAATTACGATTGGGCTAAATTTGCGGTTGCCCTTTGCTGCCTAGTTCCGATTTTGCCTCCGAGGTAAATTCTTCCAAAACTCGCGGTTTTTTTAGAATTTCTTTTCTGAAAGGCCTTCCCGAGATGTTAAAAATGGGCCCATTTTTAAAGCCTTAAATTCATTGAAATTCAGTGGGGATAAGCGATTTGAAGGGTTTGGCTGATTTAAAAAAAAATTCAGAGGGTGTTGTTGGAGGGAGGGGGAGGGTGGATATTTTTGAAGGGTGGGGAGGAAATCTAAAGCTTCAAATGATTACAGACTATTCCATACTCGCAAAATTCAACACCAACACTCTCACCACTCCGACATTGACCTGTTTCCAATGAAAAAGAAACTTCTAAACATGAGTAAGCATTTAGTCAAGAGTGGAGCACTTGGATTAAAGTGTACCTATTTGCTATTTAGAAATTTACTATTTATAAAAATGCTTCGCTTCAATTGTGTTGAGTTGTATGATAAAATCGTCATAGAAGGAAATGAGATAGAATTGCTTTGGAAAGTAAAAGGATGCCATAGAATTTCAATAAAAGGCATAGGTTCTTTTGCCGGAAACATTCACGGCATCAAATTTAAGTTAGTAGATATTAATCAACCAATTGACATTACCTTTCACGGCATTGAAAGGAAATTCCAAAAGAGTTTATTGGTAAAAGGGGACAAGGTGACTTTAATCAATAAATTTCATACGAACTCAGCTTTGCCTTTGGCGACAGAAGTACCCCACAATTCAGAAGAATTGGAAACATCTTTTTGCAATGAAAAACTGAAAACTGACTTTAAATATATGTTCGTTGAATTTGAACCATTTAATTTAGAAAACTACAAACCCTCAAACCCAAACTAAAAAATGAAAAGAGAATACTACACCACACCGCCTTCAACACCAATAATGCGTTTATTATGGAGTGCTTCTGGGGGCGACAGATACATTTTAGACCGTGCAACATACTCCGACCAAGTCAAATATATGTGCTTAGGAGGGGTTATTGTTGCAACTGGTGTTATGGCTGCATTAGCTGGGGGATATGCCTTTTATACAATATTTGAACCCAGAGGTTCTACTTTAGATTCTCAATTTAGTTTACCAACAGCCTTAATGTCTATAGTTTTTGGTTGCTTATGGGGATTAATGATTTTCAATCTCGATAGGTTTATTGTATCAAGTACAGGTAAAGGGGACGGTACAGAAGCAATTACTATGGAAGAACTTAAAGGGGCTATTCCTCGAATTGTAATGGGGGCAATTATTGCATTAACGATTTCAAAGCCTGTTGAGATAAGAATGTTTAAATCTGAAATAGATGTTGAATTGCACAATGCCCAAATGGAAAAGCAAAGGGAGTATCTATCGCAAATTGAAACAATTTATGTTGGAAGGATTGAAAATGAAAAAAAGAAAATTGAAAAATGGGAAGCCGAAATCCAAAATAAAGAAAAGAGATATGTTGAGCTAGAGGATTTATTAGGTAGAGAAATGGGAGGTCAGAATGGAGGTGACCGAGGTTATGGTAAAGAAGCCGGGAAAATTGAGGGCCAGATGGTTCGCCTTGATAGTGAAATAAAACTTTTGAAACAGAAGAACCTTCCATTTATTAGGGATGGATATACAAATCTTAAAAAATTTGAGAATGAGAAGCAGCACGAAATTGAAAACGGAGAGAAAGTTTCGGCAGGGCTTGACGGTCTTTTAGAAAGAATAAAACTCTCACACCACATTGCTGGATTTTGGATTTCGCTATTCATCACTTTGCTTTTTATGGCAATTGAACTTACACCCATTTTCTTCAAACTAATGTTGGTTAAATCACCATACGATTACTTGAAAGAAAATGTAGAAGAGTTAATGAAAGCCGAAGAAGGAATCCATGTTGAATATAATTATCACAAGGATAAGGAAGGGCAAGAAAGGGATTTGGTAACTCATTTGCATAAAGAAAAAGTATTGGTAGAAAAGAAAGCCTTGCAAAAGATTCAAGAAGAATTAACTGAGTATGCAATTTCCAAATACAAGGAGGAAATGATTAAAAAGATTGACGCAAATCCTGAAAAATATATTCGGATTCAAGAAAACGAACAGTCAAAGAATGAATCTTAGGAAATCGCTTTGCACATTGTCGGCTGACGACTATAATATTATCAGCCGCTGTAATCTTGATTTACAGAATAGATTTGCCGCAATAGGTCTATTTGTGTTTTGCATCTTTGTTATATGTTTTTTAAGTTTCTTTATTGCTTTTACAACACTCTTCCAAAACTTTGCAATTGGTGTATTAATTGGAATCATTTTCTCTGTAATGATTACCAATATTTATTTGTTGATTCTTTACACCCTTTCAAAAAACACACTACCTGTAATTTCAGACACCAAGTCGAAAATATTTTCAATTGGTATCAGATTGACCTTTGTTTGTTTTATCGCAGTAATTGTTTCTAAGCCAATTGAGGTTTTTTTGTTTTCAGGGGCGTTAAATCACGAAATAGAGATTCATAGAAATGAGGAAATCAAATCATATAGTGATTCAATAAATAAATATTTTACTGCGGAAATAGCTGTAATAAAATTAATTGCCGACCAAGAGAAGATTCAATCCTCCAAAAACATTCCTAATACGCAACTTGAGTATTATGAAAATTTGATTGAAAGGAAATCAGAGCGGAAAAATGAATCAATAAAGGCAATGGCTAAATTAGTGAACAACAATACATATTTCCTTTATGGTATTAAAGTCCTCTGTACAAAGTATCTTGGCTGTTGGGTTTTCACATTCTTTATTATAGTTATTTTTCTTGCCCCTGCATATTTAAAGAATTATATAGGAGAACAGGAAGAATATTTCCTAAAGAAAAAGCAAATAGAGACTCAAATTGTGGTAGATGAATACTCAACATTCAAAATTAAATACAGCCAACTATTTCAACAATCCCAATATCAGTATAAGCAATTTTCCGAATCCTTTATTGATGCCCCGTTTAACACTATCCGAAAAACGGATGGTCGTCAGTTTGCAAAAGAGGAAGATTTAGTTTCAGACCTATATAATGCCTGAATACAAAACAATACAGGAGCATATTGAACGTAGAACTTACCTTAAAGGTAAATTCAAGGGTAAGTTTATAGGTTATCTTGACCCTCGAAAATCGGATTTATTACACGAGAACTTTTACGACCTAGAAGTTTTAAGCGGAGAAGTAAAAGCAAACCGTGAAGATTTGCATCATTGGCAAACAGGTGAGCCAATAGAGTATCAGCCATTAGAAAAATTCTTAACCAAATTACCTGATTCACTTAAATGTGTAATCACTTATCAAGATGGTAGTGTAAAGAATTACGCAATAAACCTTAATGAACCAAAACTAAGTAATTATGATATTCTAAATCAAGTTCACGACAACGATAAGGTTTTAGGTGATATTGTTGGAGATATTTCGGGCTATATCAAGCATTACGACACAATTGATGTTGAGATTGAAATTCCTGATTCGGATGAAGAACAAATTGATTCACATATAAAGCCTACTTCTGTTGCTATTAAAACCAATACGCAAACAGGCAATACAGAAGTTAAAGGCAATTACAAGCGTTGGGAATATTACAAATCAGATAAATCAACCTATTGGGGAGATTGGAAATTTGAAAAACAAACATCTACAGATTGGTGGGGAATCTTAGTTGGAATTATTCAATTAGGTTTTATTGGTTTATTCTTAATCCCATTATTCCTATTTGGGTGGAAGCTAATTTTACCCTTATTGATTATATGGGGTATAATTTACTTATTATCTATTTTCAACTCATTGCTAGTAAAGTTATGGCAGGGTTTTCTATATTTAATAGGAATTGCATTCATTCTTTTATTTTTAGGAAGTCTATTTCCACTATTTAAAAATACAATTAGAAAGCCATACGTTCAGAAGCACCCTACCACAGACGACAATTTGCCTACTCCTAAACCAATTCCTGATACTGAATTAAAGGGAGATAGAATTATTTCACATCATAGAATATGGAACGACTATGACAGTAAAACCTACTCAGCTAATCTAGAAGTTCGTGAATCTAACTACATTCAAGCAAGTAATTTCAGGAACAATCTTTCCTATTCAAATCAATCTCCATCCCAATACAACTCGATTGTTTCAAGCGTTTATGATTTTGACAAAACCAAACTAACTAAAGTATATGCGATGTTTGATTCCTTAAAAACAAAGAACAATTTGGATAGAATCCAATTTTGCAAAGTAATTACTTCTTGCATACAAGATATTCCATATACCCTTATTCTCAATGCACCTTGCGATGCTAATTTGTACAATGATGATTTCATTAGTAGTTATTTGAGAAATGGCGGTGTTTGTGAAGGAAATATAAAATATGGGCTACTTTCACCCGTTGAGTTTGTTGGAAGTCTAAAAGGCGACTGCGATACAAGAACATTATTACTTTTCACAATTCTGAATCACTACAATTATGATGTAGCAATGCTGGGAAGCGAGTTATATAAACACTCTGTAATTGGGATTAACCTTCCATTCAGCGGAGTGGCTAAAACTATTAACAACAAGCAATATGTGTTATGGGAAACCACAGCTACAGGTTTTGAACCTGGCCAGTTCCCTCGTGAACAATCGGATATGCGTTTCTGGAATATTAATCTAATCTCAAATAATCAAAACTAAAATGACAACAAACATTATCATTCTTACCGCTACCTTACTAAGTAGTCTTTTAGCAATTTTCGCTCTTAATTACTTTATTAATTCGAGAGTTAAAGGGAAACTGTCTGAAATAGAAACCCCCATAACAATAGATATTATGAAAGTAGTTCTATTTATTTGTAGTTCTATGCTTTTAGCAGAAATGACAACAACTTTTCAAACCCTTGTAAAAGTCTTACCTTCAAGTTTTGCAGGAAACGATTTATTGATTCAAGAACTTTTTTACTTTACAAAGTTTGTAGGCATTGTCTTAATATCCTTTATTGTTATCGTTTGGCTTTCGATACTTATGTTTAGTATGGTTCAAAAGGGAAAAAGCATTTTTATTGAAACGGTGAATAATAATACGAGTGCCGTCATTTTATTTAGTGGAATTGTAATTGCTCTTTCAATTGTTACCAAAACAGGTTTAACTCCACTCCTCGACCAGTTTATTCCCTATCCTACACTGCCAATGTACCACTAACCAACAATGAAAAAGTCTATTTTAGTTTTCACAGTGTTTTTATTTTTAGTGCAAATCACATTTGCACTAAAACTACCTGATACCGTCAGAACAGGTATTTACCTTAAATCATTATATGATTTCAATTCAAGTGCCTTTTCTTATGATGTTGATTTGTGGATGTGGTTTGTTTATAAAAATGATACTCTAAAACCTTTATCTACAATTGAAATTGCTAACGCAAAAGAATACAACTATCTGAATACAAGTACAGAAAAGAGAAATAATCAATTTTGGGCATCTCAAAATTGCAAAGCAACCATCAATCAAAATTGGGATTTGCAACATTATCCTTTTGACCATCAGAAATTGGAAGTCATTTTAGAAGAAAGTGAACATGATACAAGAAAAGTTTTCTTAGCGGCGGATAAAAATAGATTTGAATATAGTTCTGAAATTGATGTAAAAGGTTGGAAAATGGACAGTTCCAGTATCAAAACAGGAATCAGTCATTATAAATCTGATTTCGGAGATTCCACTCTTAACGGAGAAAGCAATTATTCCAAAGTTTACTATACGATATTTCTCTCAAGAGATAGTTGGGCTTTATTCTTCAAACTATTCACAGGTTGTTATGTAGCATTTTTCGTTTCATTTCTCGTTTTCTACATTAAACCTATTTATGTTGACCCCAGGTTTGGGTTGAGCATTGGTGGTTTGTTTGCCGCAATTGGGAACAAATACGTAGTTGATTCAAATATGCCGGAAAGCATAGCTTTCACTTTGATTGATAAAATCCATGACATTACATTTATTTATATCCTCGCAACAATATTTCTATCATTACTTTCCCTCAAAATTTATGATTCAGGTAAAATCAAAAAGCAGCAGAAGTTTGATAGGATTTCCTCCCTTTCAATTCTCTTCTCATATTTGGGGATAAATTTGATTTTAATATTAATAGCATTAAGTGCATAGGCCCCCGATGGCCAAGGTGTTCGTTGAAAGCGGTTTTTAGAATTAGTGTTTTGTTTTCTTAAAGTTAGCCAAGAAGTCTTTGCCGTTCTGACCCACACTAACAAAATTCATAAACCTTTTTATTTTTACAGCGAAGTATTTTGTATGTTTTTGTAGCTCTGAGCCCTTCCGTTAAGCCGGAAGGGTTGTGCCACGAATGAACGTTACAGCCCCTTCCTTCTTCAATAGCCCCAAGGTTAAAAATCACCCCCAGTTCATTAATGGGTGCAATCCTTTATTCCTTGGAGAAAGAATATTTCACAAACAAAGCTTCAACCCTACTAATCCGCCAAGGCCTTAATTACATCGTGGCGGGTAATAATTTTGAGCTTGCCATACGCATCTTTAACCAATACTGCGGGGTTTTGCTGAGCTAAAAGTTGGCTGATTTCGTCAATAGTGGCATCCTTATCCAACATAGGGAAGGGAGGCGACATAATATCTTTTACTAAGGCTGATTTAAGTTCGGGGTTTTCTATCAACTTAGCAAAAAGCTGGGTTTCGCTGATGGATCCTACCACTTCGCCATCAAACATCACGGGTAATTGGGATACATCGCTTCCGGTGATAATGGAAATAGCGTCGGCAGCGGTGGTTTCAGGCGTTACACTTACCAATTGCTGCTGGTTTACCTTGCGGATAATGTCGGCAGCGGTGGTCTTCTCGCCACGGTCTAATAGGCCGCGTTCACGCATCCAATCATCGTTAAAAATCTTCCCAACATAACGGCTGCCATGGTCGTGGAAGATAATAACAACCACGTCTTCGGGTTTTAGCATGGCTTTCATTTGGAGCAATCCGGCTACTGCACTTCCGGCACTGTTTCCCACAAAAATGCCTTCTTCGCGAGCAATACGGCGGGTCATTAGCATTCCGTCTTTATCGGTTACTTTCTCGAAATGATCAATTACTTTAAAGTCCACATTGGCCGGAAGGATGTCTTCTCCAATGCCTTCGGTGAGGTAACTGTAAATTTCTTCCTTATCAAATTCTCCGGTTTCGTGATACTTCTTAAACACCGAACCGTAGGTATCTATTCCCCAAATTTTAATGTTTGGATTTTGCTCCTTCAGGTATTTTCCTGTTCCGCAAATAGTGCCGCCTGTTCCAACGCCCACCACTAAGTGGGTAATTTTCCCTTCGGTTTGTTGCCAGATTTCGGGGCCGGTGGTTAAATAATGGGCTTTGGTGTTGCTCAGGTTATCGTATTGATTCGGATAAAAAGAATTGGGGATTTCTTTGTTCAACCTTCTGGCAACAGAGTAATAACTACGTGGGTCCTCGGGTTCAACGTTGGTAGGGGTTACCACCACTTCTGCCCCAACTGCACGAAGGATGTCCATCTTTTCCTTGCTTTGCTTGTCGGGCATGGTGCAAATCATTTTATAGCCTTTGACAATTGCGGCCAAGGCTAATCCCATACCTGTGTTTCCGGATGTGCCTTCAATAATGGTTCCACCAGGTTTCAATCGCCCATCGGCTTCGGCATCCTCAATCATTTGCACCGCCATCCGGTCTTTGATGCTGTTGCCCGGGTTGAAGGTTTCTACTTTAGCTAAAACCAAACAGGGTAAGCCTTTCACCACTTTATTCAATTTCACGATAGGCGTATTCCCTATGGTTTCGAGTATATTTTCTGCGTATTTCATTGGGGGCGAAAGTAGGAAGATTATGTGTTGCCCAAAATCCGTAAACATTTCGAGTGAGTTTAACTTGTGTTTGACAGCATTAAAAAACAGCCAATAATAAATTTCAGATAGCTTCTTACCTATATTTGTCGCCCATCAAAAATGAGGATGCTGTACGAAGAATTTACAAACCGGAAAAAACAAGGGAAAAAATCCTTCGCCCTACTCATCGACCCCGACAAACCCGGGGAAGACGATTTGTTTAAAACCATTGAGATAGCTAATAAATCGAAGGTGGACTTCTTCTTTGTGGGTGGGAGTGTCCTCACCAACGGCAACCTCGAAGATTGCATTTTAACGATTAAGAAACACAGCTCTATTCCGATAGTGCTTTTCCCGGGGAATGGCCTAATGGTTAATGCCAATGCCGATGCCATTTTGCTGTTGTCGGTTATTTCAGGGCGAAACCCTGAGATGCTGATTGGCCAGCATGTTATAGCTGCTCCATCACTCAAACGCAGCAAATTGGAGGTAATTTCCACAGGATACATGTTAATTGAAAGCGGAAAAGCTACCTCGGCATCGTATATGAGTAACACCACTCCTATTCCGGCAAATAAAGCCGATATTGCCACCTGCACGGCTATGGCCGGAGAAATGCTAGGTTTGAAATTGATTTTTATGGATGGCGGAAGCGGTGCCGATAATCCGGTGAGCAATGCCATGATAGAATCGGTTTCTAAAAACATTAATGTACCTCTTATTGTGGGTGGCGGAATAAGAACGCCAGAAATGGCTATTGAAAAACTCAAATCGGGAGCCGATGTAATTGTGGTGGGCAACGCCGCCGAAAAAGACCTTTCGTTAATTGAAACTATTGCTCAAACTGTCCTCAATTTTAAATAGTGCGAATCGTTTTAATTTCCAGTCCGGGCAGAAATAAAGGTGAACCAGAGTTAGTTACTGAAATGTTTCAGGCGGGCTTAGATTATTTCCACCTAAAAAAACCTAATTTCAGCACAGAACGATTAGCTAACTATTTAGACCGCATTCCAGCCGAATTTCATCCTAAAATATTTCTACATTCTAAATATCCCTTGGTTTTGGAATACAATGTAGGCGGAATTCATCTCAACAAAAAAAGCAATAAGCCCAATTGGTATAGAAGCCTAAGGGTGTCGTATATCAAATTTCGCCGCAAAGACATAAAAGTTACCGCATCATACAGCAAACTTTCTAACCTGCATTTCGACCAAGCCCTGTACGAGCATGCTTTTTTAAGCCCGGTATTTGAAAGTATTTCAGAAGGAAATTACCAACCGGCTTTTCAGGAAAGGGGCTTGATAGAAGCTCTGGCCCAAGCCAAGAATCCAATTATTGCCTTGGGTGGAGTTGAAATGGATAAAATTGAAAAGGTTATTGATTTGGGCTTTCACGGCTTGGCATTGCTTGGTGTGGTGTGGAACGACACCCATCCCGTTATGGCATTCAAAGAAATAAAGGCAAAAGTGGAAGCACATTTGCAAAGCATTCAGCAGCAGTGATTGAGTTTCTGCTCTCGTTAAATACAATAAGTTTTTTTGCCGCTATTTTGGGTGTGATGGCTGTGTTGCTATCTGCCAGACAAAATATTCTATGCTGGCCCATCGGCATTTTAAATACAATTTTGGCGGGCTATGTTTATTTTGTGCAGCAACTGCCTTCCGAAGCCATTTTGCAAATTGTTTACTTGGTTATGGCTGTTTATGGCTGGATAGTGTGGAGCAAGAAAACTAACCAAAATGATACCAACAACTTCGGGTGGACATCGGCTAAATTCAACTGCATTCTCATTGCTTTATCTGCTCTTTCGGGAATAGCGTTAGGATATTCGTTTTTTCAGGTTACACATAGCGACATAGCCTATTTAGATGCTATTCTTACAACGTTTTCAGTAGCTGCGAACTATTTGTCGGCACGCAAAAAGATTGATAACTGGATCTATTGGTTGGTGATAAATGCCATTTCGATTGGTTTGTATGAATATAAAGCCATGCACTGGTTTGCTTTGCTTTTTGTGTTTTACTTTTTAATTGCCTTGCGGGGCTTATTTGGATGGAGAAGCTCAATTCAAAACCACTGAAAATAGCCTTTACCGGCCCCGAATGCAGCGGAAAAACCACCTTGGCAAATTGGCTGGCAACTGAACTTAATGCCATTTTGGTGAGTGAATATGCCCGTGAATATCTTACCGGAAGTGCCAATAGCTACCAATCGAATGATTTGGACAGAATAGCACAAATGCAATTTATGCTGGAAGAAAAGGCACTTGAAAGTGGAAGCAAATTTATAGTTTGCGATTCGGATTTATTGGTGATGAAAGTATGGAGTGAGGTAGGATATAATTCTGCGTCTCCCTTGATAGAGGAGCTTTTCGAACGTTCTCATTACGATTTCACTTTTCTCTGCAAACCCGATTTTGATTGGGTTTTTGATCCACTGCGTGAATATCCTGATGATGCCGAACGAATGGGATTATTCACTCGATACGAAAAGCATTTGAAGAATGGCAGCGGTGCGTTTACGGTTTTAGAAGGAAGCCTGGAAACACGAAAAGCGGCTGTTTTGAAAGCGTTGGATAATAAATATATACAGCACCCAAGCAAAGCTGATTAGCTTTGTGCTTCAACATTCTATTATTTATGGAATACCTAAAAACCTTCTCCCTCTATTTTCAAGCCCTCGGCTATTCAGCAGCCGGAATTTATCATTTCGTAAACCCAAAGTTTTATTTGCGGATTATGCCCAAATGGTTACCAGCTCACGATTTCCTGCACCTGAGTTCAGGGGTGTTTGAAATATTGTTTGGCTTGGCTTTAATCTTTCCCGCCAGCCGTTTATATGGCTCTTGGGGTTTGGTGGCCTTGCTTGTGCTGTTCTTTATGGTTCACGCCGACCATTTTGTTCACCCGCCCAAAGGGGTAGCTTTTTCATTCATCATTGGCCGCTTTGTATTGCAGTTTTTCTTGATTTGGTGGGCTTGGTGGGTGGGAAAAAGTTAATTAATTTGGAACGCTAATAACGCAAATGTGGCTAATAACCACAAATTTATACAGTAATATTTGTGCTAATTCTCTTAATTAGCGTTCCATTCTTCATAAACGATGCCCTTAAAATCCATAACTCTTCTCCTCCTTTTTCCTGTTGCACTTTTCAGTCAGACTATTGAATTATCAAATATCAAAATAGCCCGCGACAGTTATGGTGTACCACATATTTTTACTAAAACTGATGTCGAAGCTGCCTACGGTCTAGCCTGGGCACATAGTGAAGACGATTTCCGCCACATACAAGAAAACCTGATTGCCGCCAAAGGCCGACTGGGCGAAGTGTTGGGCAAAGAAGGGGCTATCTTCGATTTCGGGTTGCAGTTTTTAGGGATTGATACCTTGGTCAAAAACAACTACGACAAGAAAATTTCCCCCGAATTTAAAAAGGTAATTGAGGCCTATTGTTCAGGGCTTAATGCCTATGCAGCATCGCACCCCAAGGAAGTGTTGCTGAAAAACGCATTGCCTTTTACCCCCATAGACATCATAGCCGGATACACCCTCACCCAAAGCCTTATGTCGGGCGTGGGTTATGCCTTAAAGATTATAAACGAAAACAGAATTGAGCTTTTCAGCAAAACAAACGAAACGGCCACGGGCAGCAATGCCATTGCTATTTCGGGCAGAAACACAAGTGACGGAAAATCATACCTCGCCGTAAACAGTCATCAACCCCTCGAAGGCCGTTTTGCTTGGTATGAAGCCCACATTTGCAGCGAAGAAGGCTGGAATATGATTGGGGCTTTGCTTCCCGGAGGGGTGAGTATTATTGTGGGAAGTTCGCCTGATTTGGGTTGGGCACACACCAATAATTTCAATACTTGGGGCGATATTTACAAACTGGAAATTAATCCTGAGAACAAAAACCAATACCGCTACGACGGGCAATGGAAGGACCTGATTAAGCGAAAAATTAAGTTAAAAGCAAAAGTGGCCGGGCTAAAACTTGGTGTTAATAAATCAGCCCCACTGTGCGAATTTGGCCCGGTGCTGGTAACAAAGCACGGCCTTTATGCTATCCGTTTTCCGGCCTACATGGATATGCGGGGTAGCGAACAATGGTGGAAGATGAATAAGGCTCGGAATTTCAAAGAATTTGAAGAAGCAATAAAAATGGAGTGCTTGCCTTCGTTTAATATCATCTATGCCGACAAGGAAAACAACATTTTGTTTCAATGTGCCGGACATTACCCCAACCGCGACAAGTCTTTGAACTGGAAGCTCCCCATTCGTTCGGGCTCCTCCAAACATAAATGGACTTCGCTCTTGCCTTGGGATTGCAAGCCTCTTTTGATAAATCCCGATTGCGGTTATGTGTATAACGCCAACAACACCCCGCTTAATGCTTCGGGAAAAGAGTGCAACTGGGTAGGCAATTTTGCGGGCCTGCAACTTTTCGATAACAACCGAGGCGAACGGCTTTCGGAACTAATGAATTCGCATAAAGGCAAATTTTCGTGGGAAGATTTTAAAAGGATTAAATTCGATAAAGCCTACTCTGACACGGGGATGTATGTAAAGAAGTTCAGCAAGCTGCTCTATCTCGAACCTGCCAAATACCCTGATATTGCTGATGCTATCCAAAAACTAAAGCAGTGGGATTTGAAGGGAAATAAAGATAATCCGAATGCGGCTATTGCTATGCTTACCCACCATAATCTGGCTGATGAATTTAAGGGGCCCTTTACTTTTTTGATGGTAAGGGATAATTTGGTGAGCGAAGATGAAGCTGTACGTGCCATGCGAAAAACCAAGAAGTTTCTTTTAGACACCCATCATACCTTGGATGTAAAGTTGGGCGATGTGCAAAGGCATATTCGGGGCAGGGTGAGTTACCCTGTTAGCGGATTATCGGAGGTGTTGATGGCATGCGACACCAAGATTTTCGACAAGAAAAAAGGCATTTACCGCATGACCCAAGGCGACAGCTATATTCAACTGGTGAAGTTTGGGAAGGATGGTATTGAGCTCAATACCGTAAATGCTTACGGGGCATCGGCTCACCCAGAAAGTGTTCACTACACCGACCAAATGGAACTGTATGTGAATGAGAAAACCAAACCAATGACTTTTGATAAAGCCAAAATCCTGAAAGATGCAGTAAGGGTTTATTCGCCGGGGAAGTGACAGACCTCTTTCAGAAAAACTACACCAATCCCAATCCTTTAATCTTAATCAGCACCTCTTCCGGAATATCGTGCACTTCGGCTTGAGGATGCACCATATACCACTTTTTATTCACCACGTCCAAGCATTTGTAACGCTTCCGCATAAGTTCGCCTTTCTTGAATATTCGTGGCGGCATCCCGAAAAGCTCACCTGTTGGAATATCTACAATAGTTTTAGCCTTGCGGGCATCATACTTCCGCATAATGAGAAGTAAGCCATCGTCGGCACAACTGCTGGCTGCCGGGTTAATTAAATACCTCCCCAGTTCATTAATTATTTCTTCGGGGAAAATATCTTTTCGCAAAAAAGGCCATGCTATATCTCTGAACTCCTTCTTCCATTCATTGCCGTGGGGCAATACCCTGTTTTTATACTTTTCATAGGTGGTGAGATGAGCAATTTCGTGCAGCAGCGTTACCAAAAACTGATACGGATTAAGGTTTCCGTTTACAGTAATCCGATGAATATCGCCTCGCTGTGGCGAACGATAATCGCCCAACTTGGTGGTTCGGGGATTGGTAATGGTGAGATGAAATGGATGTAAATCGTTCAAATCCAAAATCGCTTCCACCGATTCGGGCGGAAGGAATTCGGAGATTACCTTACGGCTTTTGTTTCGCAGTTCCGAGTTGCTTAATGGCATCGTTAAAACTCAAACTTGATTCCTTGGGCTAAGGGTACTTCGTTGCCGTAATTTATTGTGTTTGTTTGCCGACGCATATACGCTTTCCATGAATCTGAACCCGATTCGCGACCGCCTCCGGTTTCTTTTTCACCACCGAAAGCACCACCAATTTCGGCACCGCTGGTTCCTATATTTACATTGGCAATACCGCAATCGCTTCCCTTTGCACTGAGGAAAAGTTCTGCCTGACGCATATCGGTAGTCATAATGGCCGACGATAGCCCTTGCGGAACTGCATTCTGCATGGCAATGGCTTGTTCGGTTGTTGAATATTTAATCAAATATAAAATAGGAGCAAAGGTTTCGTGTTGCACAATGGCATAATGATTTTCCACTTCGGCAATGCATGGTTTTACATAGCAGCCCGATTCAAAACCGACACCTGAAAGTTTACCACCTTCCACAACGAAAGTTCCGCCTTGCAGTTCCACTTGTTCAATTGCATTCATATAATTTGCCACAGCATCTTGGTCAATCAGTGGCCCAACGTGAATACTGTCATCCAAAGGATTTCCAATCTTTAATTGCTTATAAGCCGAAATCAATTTATTCTTCACCGAATCATACACACTTTCGTGAATGATAAGGCGACGGGTGGTGGTGCAACGCTGTCCGGCTGTGCCTACTGCACCAAAAACAGTTCCGGTGAGGGCAATTTCAAGATTAGCGTTTTCAGTAATAATGATGGCATTATTTCCGCCTAATTCAAGAAGGCTTTTGCCTAAGCGAGCAGCTGTAGCCACTGCCACCGACTTGCCCATTCGGGTGCTACCCGTTGCGGAAACAAGGGGTATGCGTATATCTTCGGCCAATAATTTTCCAATTTCAGCACCACCGTTTACCAAACACGAAACACCCTCGGGAACACCATTCCTTTTGAAAACATTGGCTGTGATTTTCTGACAGGCGATGGCTGTTAAGGGAGTTTTCTCCGATGGCTTCCAAACACAAACATCACCACAAATCCAAGCCAAAGCTGCATTCCAGCTCCACACTGCCACAGGAAAGTTGAAGGCTGAAATTATCCCAACTACACCTATCGGATGCCATTGTTCATACATCCGGTGATTGGGGCGTTCGCTGTGCATGGTTTGTCCGTAAAGCTGACGGCTAAGGCCAACAGCAAAATCGCAGATGTCGATCATTTCCTGCACTTCGCCCAGTCCTTCACGCAGGCTTTTGCCCATTTCATACGAAACCAATTCGCCCAATGGCTCTTTGTATTTCCGAAGCTCATCGCCCAGCTGCCTAACCACTTCGCCACGTTTTGGTGCTGGCCAGGTTTTCCATTCCAGAAACGCGGCTTGGGCTTTATCAATTACTTTATTGTATTCGGCTGCGGTGGCACCTGAAGCGTTGGCTATTAATTGTCCTGTTACGGGAGTGTAGGAGGCAAGTTTTGCTGCCGTACCTCCGTTGTATTCGTTTCCGGTAGAAACACCGGCATTTTCGGCTTCGAGGTTTAAGGCTTTAAGAATTTCGGGAAGAGTCATTTATTTGTTTGTTTGAAATGTGGGCAAAGTTAATGGATAGGAAATTGGGTGGGAGGAAAAATAGGGTTTGTGGTTGAGTAATTGCTTTTTTTGATACAGATACCTCCCTTCGGTCGGTATGACAATTGGTTCGCTGAACAGTGAAATAGTTAGTGGGGTGTGGATGGGAATTGTGGGGGGGGGAGCCCCCCCCAC
>CANJNG010000021.1 GCA_947475205.1 Bacteroidota bacterium | reverse complement strand
TCGACAAGCCTTTTGATGAACCAAAGTACGAACCTGTCCAAAATCCAATTCAGGGGGTTCTTTTTTGAAAATACCTTTTTCAATCCCTGTAGCCCAATCAAATCAACAAATGTTCCGAACTAGAAAATCTTTTAGGACACTATTGGTTCGCTATAATTTTTTACAAAACTCTCATTAAATACTTGAATTGATTTTTCTCCAGATGCTGTAAATATTTGCTCATTTAGCAAATTATGGGCGTCATCAATATGAGTCAATGTATGCTTGTCTTTTTTTACTTTCTTATCTCTTTCATTATTACTCGCAATGCTTTTCTCATTTCCGTCCCTTTCAAAATGATAACCTGATGTATAAATGTGTTTTTTAAGTGTGCAAGATGTCAGTGAAATAATTATCGCGATTGATATTCCAATTATTGGTGAATATTTTTTCATTTGCTTTGTTTTTGTGCCTTTCGGCGGTTGTTTTATTGTTTGTTTTAAGTTTTCAAAAAAAAGGGCGAAGTCCTATTCACTTCGCCCTTTTAAGTTTATTATCGTAATTCCCCCTACACCACCACCACCGTAATAGTATATGATTCAGCATTACCGGTATTGTTTTGCACCACGAGGGTTGTAACGCCGTTATCTTCATCAAAACCTATATCTTCCAGCTTCACTTTCAGGTTTTTGCCGGGGCTGAGGGTTCGAGTTTTGCTTAGGCCAGAGATGCCAAGCGGAGCCAGATAGGCTAACACTTAGCGGGAAAGGCTATGCTTAGCATTGAACGTTAGCTCGACCTTTGTTTACAAAATTAAAAGTTCCAAGTAACATAAACAGTTATTGCGAACTCGGCATTTGAAACAGAAAAACTTGCAGGATAACCCGTTTTGTAGTCTGATGGTATAAAATTAAAACCCGTCATAAAGTCGTCAGCGGATGGGTAATCGTAATCAAACATACAAAATGAATATTGACTATTGGGGGCGGCTAATACTAATGGAAAGCCATTATTGTATGTCAAATTGCCAGATGCATCAGTAATCGTGCCTGTTGTTGCAGTTGTAGAGCAAGATGTCCCTTGAGCAATACTTAGAAACGCATCTGGACCACTGCCTAAATCCCAACCCGCACCGCCGGTAGTTGTTTGCGGATAATTTGTAACAACAATTTTTGTGATTGTTACGGATGCTAACGGTATAACTGTGTTACAGTCTGAACCTGTAAAACCTGTTGGACAATTACAAATTCCATTAGCACAAGTGCCGCCGTTGTAACAGGTTATGCCCTGACACGGGTCATTGTTTACAACTGTTCCACAATTGGGGCCAGTAAATCCATCGGGACATAAGCAAGTGCCACTTATGCACGTCCCTCCATTAAGGCAAGTTATACCTTGACACGGGTCTGTTTGTACGGCAGTTTGACAATTTACTCCAGTGTATCCGGTCGGGCAAATACATGTACCATCTACACAACCGCCGCCGTTTAAACATGTTTTACCATAACATAGGTCGTGGATTTGGCAGTTTGTTCCACTATAACCTCCCGGACAACTACAATCACCATCATTACAAGTACCCCCGTTTTGGCATACTTTATCTTTGCAAGGGTCTTTTTTGCAAGAGTTGATTAAGAATGCAGGCAGCATTAGGAATAATGATACCGTAAGAATTGAAATTGTTTTTTTCATTTGTTTTGTTTTTGTGCCTTTCGGCGGTTGTTTTTATTGTTTATATTTTCTTCAACAAAAAAAGCGTAGCCTCATCAACCACGCCTTTTTTCAAATTTTAATTGTTAATTGCTTTACTGCACCCGGCTAACTATTGCACTCCATTCGCCATCGCCTTTGCTATTTACGCCACGGTAGCGATAAAAATAGCGAATGCCTTGCTCCACATCGTCGTCCACAATTTTGGCTTTGCGAACAGAGCGTAGGTGGCCAAAGGCGGGTATGGTATTGGTATCGTTGGCCGGTCCTTGGCCACGTTCGTATTCGTAGGTGTCGGCATTTTCGAGGGCAGCAGTCTCAATGATGAATCCTACACCATCAAAATCGTCAACAATGCTTTTGATGTTGCCTTTTTCGGGCACGGGACGGGCCGACGAAGGGCCCTCCACTTTTAAACCATACTCCAACCATTTGTCGGTATTGGCAGGATATTTCCCCTGCACAATCAGTTTGGCTTGGTCGGCAGCATCGGTGCCGTTTTTGGCTATGATTTTTGATTCGTTCCGCTTTTGCTTTAGGGTTACCTCGGCAGCTGTGATGGCCGAATCAGAGGCTTCCATGGAATCAATTACGGATTGAATATCGGCAGCCGCAGTAGGATTACTTGCCCAATCAGCAGAGTTTGCCACGATGCCTTTTTTTATCTCCTTAAGGCGTTGGATTTCTTTTTCAAGGTAGGCTAGTTTTGCCATTGTATTGATATTTAGGGATTAAGTTGCTGGGTTAATATAAAGATGGGTGCTAAATTTTCCGAAAATTGGCCAAGTTTTGGCAAAAATTGACCAAGTTCTGCCAAAACTTGGCCAACTTTTGTCAAAAGTTGCCCTATTTCTGTCAAAAGTTGATGAACTCTTGACAAAACCTGAGCGATTCTTGACAAGAGTGGGGGAGTTTTTGCGGTAGATGAGCAGTTTTTGGCAAAACCTGCCCTGTTTCTGCCAAAACCCGATAAAATCTCGATAAATCCTAAAAGCTGATTTAGAAAAGCTGTGTAGCTGTGTAGCTGTGTAGCTGTGTAGCTGTGTAAAGATATGATTTTTGCCCTTTCACGCTGCAATAGTAGGAAAAAGTTTTAAACGCTTTATTAAAAGACGAAAAATATTTTTTTTCTTATCAACTTGCAGTATGCTGCCGATGAACGAGGGAATACTGCCATCTACTCCAAGCTTTACTGATTCAGTGATTTCTTCACTTCTTCATTAAAGAATGTAATACAATCTTCGCGGTTCATCATGCCTTTGTCGCCGCCTTCGCCCTGCAAACGTACTTATACACCTTTGCTTTCCATTTCTTTTTCGCCAACAATGAGCATTATCGGGATTTTGGAAAGTTCGGCTTCACGGATTTTCTTACCTATCTTTTCGTTTCGGTCATCAATTGTGGCCTGAATTCCAATCTCTAAAAGGTATTTATGGAATTCGGTGGCGTAGTCGTTGTAGCGGTCAGAAATGGGCAGAACTGTTGCTTGTTCGGGATTGAGCCAAAGTGGGAACTTCCCGGCACAGTGTTCAATTAATACAGTAGTAGGTAGTTTAATCTGTGTGCTCAAATATCCAATCTCCACATCATTTCTTTTCTCATTTTTACGCCTCATATCTTCTATGGCCATTTCAAAACTAAACTCCTGGCTTTCAATCGCAGCCAATAGCGATTTTTCTATATATAATATTCCGTTTGGGATTTTCAGCAATGGAAGTCAAAGTAGGGTTGGTGCAGCAATTGGTGAATTTGTGATTGACCTTCCTGCTTTATTTGATGCCGGATTAATTTCTGAAACTGTAGGCCGAGCTGTTTTAGATACTGATTTTCTGAATCCATTGATGAATCTGGGAAAACCTGCCACTCGAAAACTCAGAAACCGCATTAAAGAATTACTAACTGCAGGCAACATAGAACTTGAAAACCATCCGAACAAAATCAATATTCTAATTCCTGTATTCGACTGTAAAATGCATTTGCCGGTAAATGTAGGCGATTACACCGATTTTTACTCCAGTATAGAACACGCCACTAACGTAGGGATAATGTTTCGTGACCCGGCCAACGCCTTGTTGCCTAATTGGAAACATTTGCCTGTTGGCTATCACGGACGTTCATCTTCTATTGTGGTTTCAGGTACGCCGGTTCGTCGCCCAAAAGGACAAACAAAAGCCGATGACCAGCCCTTGCCTAGTTTTGCCCCAAGTCGCTTACTTGATTTTGAGTTAGAAACTGCTTTCATAACTTGCAGAGGTAATGCCCTAGGTGAAAGTATTACTACAGCCGAAGCCGATAATTATATTTGGGGAATGGTGCTTTTTAATGATTGGAGTGCCCGCGATATTCAGAAATGGGAATATGTTCCGCTAGGGCCATTTTTAGCCAAAAACTTTGCTTCATCGGTTTCGCCATGGGTGGTGTTTATGGATGCATTAGAGCCGTTCAGAGTAAAAGGCCCTGAACAGCAACCGGAAGTGCTTCCTTACCTAAAATATGAGGGCGAAAAGAATATAGACTTAAATCTTGAAGTGTATATTAAGCCGGAGAACACCGAACCACAGCGGGTAACAGCTAGCAATTTTAAATATATGTATTGGAATATGAACCAGCAATTGGCTCATCAAACTGTAAACGGTTGCAATATAAGAACTGGCGATTTGTATGGTTCAGGAACTATTAGCGGGCCTGAAAAAGGTTCGTACGGTTCAATGCTTGAAATAACTTGGAGTGGAAAAAATCCTATCCAGATGAATGATGGCAGCGAACGAAAATTTATTCAGGATAACGACACCGTTATCTTCAAAGGTTGGTGTGAGAAAGATGGTGTTAGAGTAGGTTTTGGAGAATTGAGGAATAAGGTATTGGGGGCGTATTAGGTAATTCCGACTACATAATACAACATACCTAATTCCTAATACTTTCCCGCTTCTTCATCAGTACCAAATAGACTAGTCCCGAAACAAAAAAGCCTACAAACCAAGCGTAATTGTATAAGTCTGAAAGCCAAGCCCAAACTATGGCTTTGTCTAGTATGCCTGTTACCACCAAAAAGCCAGGAACATTTGGCAATATTCCTAAGAGTAAAGCCACTATAGCGGATGGATTTATGCCATTTATATAGGTATAGGCACCTGAGGTTTGATAAAGTTGGGCAACTTGAAGCTCTTTCTTGCGGATAAAGAAATAGTCAATTATCATAATGCCTCCAATAGGGCCAAGCAAGCCCGAATAAGCAATAAGCCATGTAAAAATGTAGCCATTAGGGTCGGCAATGAGCTTCCAGGGGAATATAAATAGACCAATAATTCCGGTAATGTAGCCGCCGATTTTAAAATCAATGTGCTTGGGGGCAAGATTGGCAAAGTCGTTGGCGGGACTAACTATGTTTGCTGCAATATTGGTGGCTAAAGTGGAAATAGCCACTGCAATCATGGCGATACTCACCAATAGTTTGCTCTCAAACTTTCCGGCCAACACTAATGGATCCCAAATAGTGTGACCATAAATAACCGTTGTGGCCGAAGTAACTACTACGCCTATGAAGGAAAACAAAGTCATTGAAGCGGGTAATGCTATGGCTTGACCTATAACTTGTGCTTTTTGCGAGGTAGCGTATCGGGTGAAGTCGGGAATGTTAAGCGAGAGTGTTGCCCAAAAGCCTACCATACCCGTAAGGGCTGGAAAGAAATAATGCCAAAACTCTGCATTGGTGGTAAATTTTGAGGGTTGGGTTAGAATAGAACCTAATCCATTGGAAGCATTTATTGCCCAAAAAAGCAATGCTAATGCCGCTGCGGGGAGGAAAAATGCTTTAAAAACCAATAACTTCTTGATGCTTTCGACACCCCGATAGACCACAGCCATATTCAATACCCAAAAAAGTATAAAGGTTATGGCAGGGCCAGTTTGCAAACCCACCCAAGCTGGGAAAATAGCCGGAAGGTTTTCCAAAGAGGGAAACCATAATTTAAGCATTAGATATAAAGCAAAACCGCCAATCCAGGTTTGGATTCCGAACCAACCGCAGGCCACAATTGCCCGCAATACTGCCGGAATATTGGCACCTTTCACGCCAAAACTTGCTCGGGCCAAGACTGGAAAGGGTATGCCATACTTTGCTCCGGCATGTCCGTTTAAGACCATGGGAAGTAGCACAATTGTATTTCCTAATAGAATGGTGATAATGGCCTGCCACCAGTTCATTCCACCTTCGATGAGCGAACTGGCCAACATATAGGTTGGGATACATAAACTCATGCTTACCCATAGAGCGGCGTAGTTCCAAGTGCCCCAACTGCGATCCGATTGTGGCACCGGGGCTAAGTCTTCGCTATAGAGAGAGGAGGATTCTTTTTCGGTCATTGTAAACTGAAATTAAAATGATGCCGAAAAGTAGGAAATACTTTAATCGCCGTGTCTAAATAGCTTAACAGATTTGAACTACCTCTGTCGTTCTACTCCATCATCAAGGTAATTCCAGAAATAAAATTAACGCCGGGCATAGGTCGCTGGGCAACGCTTTGGTAACTGTTATTGGTGCAGTTATTGGCACTAAGATACATTTCAATGCTGAATTTCAGTTTCTTATCTGAGTACTGAAGGCTGCTGGGGCTGAAGAATTTAAACTTCTTACTCAGCATACTATTTAGGGTAAAGGCTCCTTTTAGACTTTCTGAATTGTCGGCTCTTATATAAACGCTTCCATTCCACACTATATCGGTGGTGAAATTAAAGCCTTTCCATCCAAAAGTAAAAGCTGTATTTAGTTTATGGGCTGGAACATAAATTAGCTGTTTGCCGATGGATTCGTCGTTTATTTGGTAGGACGAGCGGTTTGTAGATTGATTGAAATGATAGCCGATTCCAAGTCCAATAAGGTATTTACGCAATTTAATTTGTTCGGAAAGTTTCACTTCTACACCTCTGCTCCACACCGATTTTGCATTTATGGGTACCCATATTACGCCCGAGGGCAACCACTGAATCCAGTTGTTTATCCATTTGCTGTATGTAGCTATTTGAAGTGCAGGTAAGCCGACAGTGCTACTGTCCTTATTGGGGTTATAGCCCAAACCCAATTCGGTGGAAACGCCATCCTCGGATTTCAAGTTCGGGTTTCCGCCAGGCGTCCAGTATTGGTCGTTGAAGCTGGCCTGACGGTAAACTCTCATAGCGTTTCCCCAAAGTTTAAATCCTTTGTTATGAAAGCCCGCTTTAAGTCCGTAACCTGCCGGAATGTTGGTTTTAGCACGGAAATCTTTTCGAGCAAGCAGTTCGAGATGCCATTTAGGAAAGGAATAGCCCGCATTGGCAAAGGCTGCATAATTCCAAACCCCCAAATCGCCAGTATAGTTTTTTGTGGCGGCTTGGAGGTATTGCACTTGAGTTCCTCCATTCACCGAAAAGTGTTTCGATACCTGATAGCCCGCTTTGGCAAAGGTTTGAGTGGTGGTGCTTCGGCTATCTTCATTTATGGCCGAAATACTATCGTTATAGTTTAGAAATTCCTTGAACCAAGCTGCCGAAACTTCGGAATAAAAACGTTCGGAGCGGTATTTCCACGCTGCTCTAACCCGAAGGCTGCGGTCGGTTTGATGAGCCACCGATTGCAGCATGAGCATGGTGGGTGGCAATTGGCGTTTGGTTTCGGTAAACCAGCCTCCAAGTTCTAATCGCTGCCTTGCCGACACTTTATAAAACCATTCGGAAATCACACTTTTTAAATCAAGTGAGCTATTCGTGAGCCGTTCTTCAGGCTTGCCGTTCTTGTAAAAATTAATGTAAGGATAGTTATTGTTGGCTTTGTGAAGGGTGGCGGTTGTGATTCCTTCCCAGTTTTTGCGGGCAAAATTGGCCTGAAACACATAGCGTTGTAAGCCAAAGCTACCCAAAGCCGCCGAGAGTGATAGTTTGTTTTTATTTTGAAAACGGGGCTCGTTGGCCAAAAGCAATGTTCCGCCGGGCTGCATTCCGGCCTGAATTTGTTCGCCGGGTGATGGCAGCAGGGCAAAACGGTTAAATGCCAAGCCCGACAGCAGGGAAATATCGGCTAAGCCCTGCCAGGTTTGGTTAATGTTAAACCCACCCCAAACGGTAGTGGTTTGCGAGGAACTGCTTCCCCGCACAGCGATGGTACTTATATTACTTCCACCATAATTTTTTATGGCTACGCCTGTGCTGCGGTTAAGTATTTCGGCAAAATTTAATGCCGATTTATTTAGGAGGACTAAAGAAATTATACCTGTATCGATAAAGGTTTTGTTGGGCGAAATGTCGATAAACTGCAACTTCTCTTCCGAAACGGTGATTTCGGGCAGCTTGTGGGTTTGAGCAATTAACAATTGACAATTGACAATTGTCAATGCCAGCCCCAATAGCCTGATAAAGGCAGACTTAGGAGCAATGATGGATTTAACCCAGTTTGGCATTAGCAATTTTGCAAAGCTTTCAGATAAAACTGGAAAAGCATGCCAAGGCTGGCTCACAATCCCAAGCTTTTTACCCGAAAGCAGTGATTAAAACCCAAAACAGGCAGGTTTCCTGGCTTGCCTCAGTTTTATCGCCTTCCCGCCCGGAGGCAGTGGTTGAATTGATAAAACCTTCATAAATGAGGCTCACAGTTGCGGGAACAGCCCTCGATTTAAACGAGATTCCCTATTAAGATTGCTATAAAACAATCACCTTTTTTGGTGGGATAAAGGTAGGGGAAATGCGAAAGGGGAAATGCCCGCCTTTCTTAAAAGTTCGCATAAATATATTTTATGTCGCCGCCGCTGGTGTGCATCAGCAGGTAAACAAGCATCAGCAGCAGTACAAACCGAATTAGGTAGGTATAAAATTTCTGTTTCATTTCAGGCGGGATTTTACTTTCTGATAAATTAAAAAGGCTCCATAACTTGAGTGATGCTGGTGGTCGTTAAACGCTCCGGGGGTGAATGAAATGTCCGAAGCGTCTATGAATGTTGCCTCTTTTGTTATTAGTAGTTGCTTGATTTTATTCGCCGTTTCTTGATACGCTTTAAGGCTGGCAGGGTCGTAGTTTTGGATGAATCTGCCATTGATTGGCCCAACGACAAAGGTGGTTTCTATTCCCAGATTTTTGCACAGAGAAATAAAAGTTGCCAGTTCCTCGTAGCGGTAATTGTTGGCCGTGTCGATGGATTTAAACCAATCTTTGGAATGAAACGATTTCAGAACATTCCAAGTTGTGTCCACATTTTCGGTGTCAATTCTCCCGAAATTGGGATAGTTAAGCAAGGGCGTTTTCTCTGGGCTGATGTAATAAAGCGATTTATCATACTCTTCAGGATAAAACATAAGTCGCAAATCTTGAAAATAGCTCTTTCTTAGATTACGGACAAAATACTCTACCAATAAACTGGCTTTCTGCAATACATTTAGTTTATCGAAATAAGCTTCCACAGGTTTAAAATAAAGGCTTTTTTCTTTTTCTGAAAGTTCTACTTTACGGCAAACGCCATAGCTTATGTAACGAGTCCAATATTCTAAATTTACGTCAACAAGGTCGGTTCGCCAATAAACCGGATTTATGAAATAGATAATTTTCAGCGATTTCACCTCGTTTCTGTGGTGCAGCAAAAGCGGAATAAACGTCCCACAAGTTCGCCCAGCCCCGTACAAAATTGAAAACCTGGGAGCTATAGAGCTGTCGTTATTCAAGAAATCGTAGTAATTGCCACCGCTCAAGGTGCTTGCTTCCGATGTTCCCAAACATAAATAGCCTTTGTTTTCTTTGATGGATTGCAGGAAATGAGAAACCTGCGGGTCATCGTTGTACTTTACATTGAGGCCGTTTAATGTTAGAATTTGCTTTTCGATTTGTTTTACTTTGAATGCAGGAATCAAGAATTTCCCAGCAACTAAAAGGAATGCCAAAGCCCACAACAAAAATACTCCCACGTTTCGGAGAGAACTTGTTTTGTAAAAGGACCTTAGGCTTTTCATATAAAAAGGTGGGCTATTTCCGCCAACTGTGCAGTGTTGTAATGAAAGAAAACCCAGCCAAAGCTAACATACAAAAACGTGATACAGATACTTAGTGCCTGATAAACAGGGCTGTTTTGAAAGCTAAAATTAGGACTTATGTATGTAGTCCAAACTTTATTAAGAGCCAAACCCACACCGTGCCACAATCCCCAATACACAAAGTTTAGACTGCTGCCGTGCCACAACCCGCAAACTACAAAAGTGCTTAAATAGCACAAAACGGTAATAGGTAGTTTGTGTTTTGTGCCTAAAATACGGTTGTAAAGCCTGATGCTAGGTTTGAAAACGTACATCCGCAAAAACAGTGAAAATGTTATGTGCCAACGCCGCCAAAACTCAGCCAAATTCTGAGAAGCGTATGGACTGTTAAAGTTCTCCGGGGTTTTGATGCCTAGCATATAGGCCGTTCCGATAGCAATATCGCTGTAGCCCGAAAAGTCGAGAAAAATGTAGGTCGAATAGGCCAAGAGACTCAAGGAAACTGCTGCAATGTGAGGGAAATCCGCAAGCAGAAGTTTGTAATCGGTGGCATAAGCAATAATCAAGGGTACAAGACCAATGGTTTTAAATGCTCCGAGAAAAATTCGGGTTATTCCTGCAAAGAACAAGGATTTTTGATACTGAAATCTGCTATTTCCAACCCAAAATCGGAAATTATTGAAGGTGTCAATCGGCCCTGCTAACACGGATGGAAAGAACAAAATGTAATTTACAAAGGAAAGAAAATCGGGTTTGTGGATTGTTCCTTTGTTCGATTCTACCAACCAATGAATGTAGCGGAACAGCATATAGGAAAGGCCAATTTTTTGAACCGAAAGGATTGGTACGTTCAAAAATGACAAGAAACTTTCGATAAATATTTCTTGAACCAAAGTGTAGTTTCTGATAATAAACAGGCTGATAACAAACGCTAAGGCCAAGCCCAACTTAAAAACGGAAGCTTGCTTTTGCAAGGCAATTCCAACCCCATACACCACAATGCTAAAGACAGCAAGCACAATAATGGTGTGTTCCTTTACAAAGAAAAGCAAAATCAACACGTTGGATGCGAGTATAACCAAGTTGCGGATAAGGACATTTTGGGTAATCCGTTTTACTCCATTGTAAACCAATACAACCGTGAGGATGTAAATGAAGATGAGGTAATTGTCGAAAAGCATTTTATCGTGTCAGCCCCACTTCCTTCTCAGGCAATTTCCCTCGAAGCATAAAATCGAGCAACCCCTTTGCGTAGCCAAGCCCATAAGCCCAATGCAAAATAAAGAAGGTGGCCGCAATTTTTATAGTCTTGTTGAGGTGTGCCGATTTTTGAAAAGCAAAAAGTATTGCAAGTCCGAAATAGGCCAATAGGCCCAAAATATAAAGTGAAGCGAGACATGGACTGATAAAACTGAGCCCCAATCCCAGAGTTATGAAACTCACAAACAAAAAAGGAATCAGCTGCCGAATGGATAGAAATGCTTTATGCTTTTTGTTTAGATAAACTTTCCAGTAACCATATTGCTGGTACTGTTTATAGAGTTTTTGAAACGAGGATCGAACGTAATATTTCGTCTTGATTTCGGGTGTGAGGTAAATTTTGTAGCCCGCTTTTGTTACCCTAAAATTAAAATCATCGTCCTGGTTGCGGGTAAGCACTTCATCGAAAAGTCCAATCTTTTCAAATACCTCACGGCGATAAGCCCCAAACGCAACGGTATCTACAAAACCTGATTTATCTGGAATACGAAAATTGGCATTGCCCACTCCAAATACCGAGGACATTGCGGCTCCAATTATTTCAGCAGTTTCGCTTTCATAGATGTTTTCAATGTAACCTCCCACACAGCCACATTCGGAAAATTTATTCAGATAAAAAGCGTTTTTGGTAAAAAAATCGGGCAATACTTCGGCGTGTGCACCCAAGATAATTACCGCATCGCCATTCGATTTTCTGATTCCTAAATTCAAAGCATAAGGCGTAGTTTGATGGCTGTTTTCCTCAAAATGAATCCAATTGTATTTTGCTGTAAAGCCTTGAATTACTACTTTTGAGTTATCGGTACTGAGGCCATCGCACACAAACACTTCGAGCATAGCTTTGTCGTAATCAGCATCCACAACAGATTGTAGGCATTTTCCAATGTATTGTTCTTCGTTACGGCAGGGGATTACGAGGGAGAGTTTCATGGGGTGAATCCGTTTTTCTTTGCCCACATTTCGGTAATCAAGGTTTTGAACACCACTTGATGATGAGTAGAGGAGTTTCCGTTCAAAAATTCGTTGTAATAATTCATAAAACTTTTAGCCGAAATAATACCCAATTTGTCTAAAGTCGAGTTTTGGAACTGTTCAATCACAAGATTTTTCAAATCATTTTTCAGCCATTTTTCATCAGGCATATCAAAGCCCAATTTATCTTTTCGCCAAGCTATTTCGGGAGGAAGCTGCTTTATGCTTTTTCGGAGGATGTATTTTGTCCAGCCGTTTTTAATTTTCAGTGATGTAGGAATGTTTACCAAAAAATCGGCAATGCGATGGTCTAAAAACGGATGACGAATTTCTAAACTGTAAGCCATCGAATTTCGGTCTTCGTAGTGGGTAAGTGCGGGTACAGAATAATGGTCTATATCTTGAATTTGTCGCTCACGAAGTGAACCAAAATTCCAAGTATTCACCGGCCTTTCGTTGAGCAACATAAAGTCGTTTGTTTGCTTGGACAGAAAAGGAATGTAGCGTTTTGCTTCGTGAATAGAAAACTGCTTTAACACCGTTTGCTGAGCCAAAGCCCCAATCAATTGGCGGGAGAAATCAATCCAATTAAAAGATTTCCCCAATGCAATAAGGTTGTAGTAATAAAACTTCAAGTAGCCCAACATTACCTCGTCGCCGCCTTGTCCGCTGAGCAAAACCACTATATCGGTTTCATCCTTTATCTTTTTAAATATCAAATGCTGGGCCACCACACTCAGCGAGCCAAAGGGTTCACCTTGGTGATCGAGAACCTTATCTAAGTATTGAGGCACCGCTTCGGCCTGAAAATTCAGCTTCACATTTTTGAGGTTTGCCGATTTTACCACAATATCTATAAACCGCTCTTCGCTTACTTTTTTATCTTCCGAAATTACCGAAAACGAAAAAATATTGTTGTGCTGAATTTCGTTTGCCAAAATGGAAATAGCACTGGAATCTAGCCCGCCGCTTAGCAGGGTGCCAATTTTTACATCACTTCTTAGCCGGAGATTTATGCTGTCGTGCAACAACCAAGCAAAATGCGTTTCGTAGTCTGATGTCGAAATAGAAGTCGCATTATCATAATTCCAATACTTTTCTTCACGGCTGGTTTTGGTGGCCAAATCAATGATTATGGCACACATCGGTTTGGCGTGGTGAATATTCTTGTAAAAGGTGTCGCTGCCTTGATCGAGCAGGTTTTGCTGCAAAAACTGAAACATTACCTCTTTGTTTATTTCACTTTTATGAAGCAGAGGCAACAACTGTTTTATCTCACTAGCCCAGAAAATCTGATTGTCTTGATTCAGCACATACATCGGTTTAATCGAAAACCTATCGCGACAGGTAATTACTTTCTTTTGCCTTATATCATAAAGGATAAACGCCCACATTCCGTTCATTTTGCCAAAACCTTGGACACCAAAATGCTCGTAAATCTTCACAATTACCTCGGTATCGGTATTGGTTTTGAAAGCGTAGCCTAACTGTATGAGTTCGTTTCTGAGTTCGATGTAATTGAAAATTTCTCCATTAAAAACTATCACGAAATCATCAATTTTGAGTGGCTGATTTCCCTGTGCCGAAAGGTCGATAATGGACAGGCGGCGGTGGCCTAAAAACAAATGGAAGTATTCGGTATCGCTACTGTCAAAAGGGTTGTGGGAGTAATAGCCCGCAGCATCGGGGCCTCGATAAGCCGTTAGGTCGTTGAGTTGCCTAAACTGAATATCGTCCTCCTTGTTAAACGGTTTTTCAAAACTCAAGGCTCCAAATATTCCACACATTTTTAATTGCTTAATATTTTATTGTACAGTTGAAACAGTTTCTTCGATTCGGCCTCCCAAGAATATTCTTGTTCAATTTTCAACCTCCCATTTTCGCCCAGTTGCTTGCTTAAACCGGGGTTGTTGAGAAGAGTGTTTATCTTTTCAGCAATATCGCTGGGGCTGGTAGGGTTTACAAACAAAGCACAGCCAGTAAACAAGCCTTTCCAAGAATCAAAATTACTCACTACAATGGGCAAACCGCAGGTCATATATTCAAAGGGTTTATTGGGCATAGAATTTAAATGGTTTTGCAAAGGCAGGTAATTTACAATGCCAATGTCGGCCATTTTCACATAACTGTATGCCACTTCCAAAGATTGCGAGGTAAGTATTTTCACATTCGAAATAGCCAAATCAATGCATTCTGCTTGAAATTCGGCATCGTCCCAACTGCCCATTATCCACATTTCGGCAGTAGGTACATTGTTCATTGCCAGCATCATTTCCTTTATTCCTCTAATTTTGGTTATGGCTCCAGTATAGATAATTATGGGTCGTATTTTTTTATCTGCGGCAATTGGAATGCTATCAATTTTAGAAATAATCGGCAAATTGGAAGCAATAATTGTTTTTGCGGGATTAAAACGCTCGGCTATTTCTTGGTTAACGGTAACTATTCCATTGAAAAACAAATTTCCAAGTTTCTCAACTCCCACAGCAATGCTTGCAACAAATTTTCTCAAGTTTTCATTTCCAATCCACTCTTTTGTAAGAATATCTTGCGGCAGATTTTCGTGAATATCGTACACCACTTTTTTGCCAAATAGCTTTAGCAGCAACGCATAAGGAATAAACTCGGGGTCGTGAAAATGATAAATCTGGGCGTTTGCTTTCAGTGCTTTTTGAAAAGCTAAAGCTCCGTTTAACAGAAACCGCTTTAGCCTGCTTTCCTGAATGGGTAAGGCGAAAAGGCGAACTTTCTCCCGAACCACATTTTCTGTGTGAGGAATAATCAGCACACATTCGTAGCCCGCTTGGTTTGCTATGCTTACACATTCCTTGTGGAAAATGCGAATATCGAAACCAACGTGTGCTGTGGAAATGTGGCAAATGAGGCGGCTCATTTTTATTTGAATTTTTCCTTCGTCAATAAGAATAGAGCAATGAACATTCCCCAGCCACCCGAAAACAGCAAGGTAGTGAGTGAAGTGGAAGAAACCATAAGCAGGTTCATAAAATTGATGGAAGTAGATGCCTGAAGATTGTAGCAGTTGAGCAAGTATATCAAATAGAACAATGTAGCTAGGATTAGTCCGCTTAATATCATTCCCCAGTTTCCGAAATTGGCATAATCGTACATAAACGAAGCACAATTTACCGAGCCTCGATAACCTTGTTTGTACCAATCGGGATAAATAAACTTATAGAGTTCGGTGGAGTAATCTACAAACGAATGGCCTTTTAGTTTTGCAATGGGTTTATATCCGTCACCATATAGAAATGGAGCTTTTTTAGGAATACACATAAACCAGTAGGCTACGGTTTTGCCGGGGATATAAATTACCCGGTCTTGAAGGCCAGTAAACCCTTTGTTTGCCGAACTAAAAACTGTTTCTTTTTTGAGTTCTTTTCCCGGCTCAAGCAGTTGGCCGTTTGCGTGGTAAGTATCGCCGCCACGCAAAGCAGGGTTAGCACAAAAAGTTAGCATCATCAAACCTCCAAGAGTAATTAATGATACCAAGCCAGCCACTAAATATTTCTTTTCAAATAGGCAATAAATACCAATGGGCATCAACACCGAAATAATAACACTTTTCATAATTAGGGAAAGGCCATAAGCCGTGCCTAAAATTAAAAAGGGGTAAAACCATTTGCTTCGGGTTTTGAAAAAATAAAGAATTAGAAAAGGGAGAATGGCTTTGATTTCAAAACTGTAAAGGTAGTTTACCAAGGTGCCACCGCTCGTAACGTGGTTTCGCATTTCATAAATCTCAAACGAATTGCTATTCATAAAGGCACTAAGGGTTGGAATTCCGCCCAATATATACCAGTGATACACTATGAAAACAGGGCTTAATAGCATAAGAAAATTGATTATTCCTTTTTCAATAGTTTCTGAAATTCGGAAGTTTTCAATAAAAACTAATGTATTATTCTTAAAGGGCTTGAAATACATAAAAGTGAAATAGCAGCCCAATAGTGAAACAAAAAACACAAGTAAAGACGGGAAATATTTTAGCCCAGAAATACTATAAACCCCTAAGCATAGGAATAGGAATATTAGGCTATAAATATAAATAGCGAGCTGGGAAAAGATGTTTGTAATGAAAGTTTTCACGGTGCGAAATATGCGGATGCTTAGGAAATAGTTGTGTTTTTTTGCTGGTAATTCTTTACAGCATGAAGTATGAGTGCAAAATAAATCAAATAAGCCATTGCATCAATAGTTACAAGCACCCAAAGGAACTTCAAAAATGGTACGGACTTGAAAAAATATAGCGTTAAAATGAGCAAAAAATAGCCTATTTGCCAAAGACCCAACAGCCTTATTTTGTTCAGTGCGGTTAGCGTAATGCTTAAGGGCGACACTACAAATTGCAGACCTATGGATAAAATCATCACAGAAGCAAAACCGCCTGCCATTTCCCAGTTATCTCCAAAAATAAAATTGAAAATCGGTTTGCCAAAAGGCACAAAAATTAGAATAGTTAACAGGCTAAATCCGGCCAATACCTTCACAATTTGAATAAAATTATCTAAAATCGGCTTGTTGTTTTTTATCCGTTCGGCCACATCGGCAAAGTAAACCTGAGAAATAAGCCCTGCCAAAAACATAAGGGGCACCATTACATACTGCCTTACAAAGGCAAACTGCCCGCTTTCGTTGCTACTAAAGTAGGTTACAACAAAAAACACGGGTAAGGCCGTAGAGAAAGAGTTTAGCAAAGCAGGTAAAGTGTTGAAAACCGGGAACTGCTTATACTGAATAAGTTCTTGATTTATCAAAACCCAGTTTACGGGCATAAAATCTATTCCGGCCTTCCGTATTTGCCAAACCGAAAAAACGCATAACCCCAAAGCCCCAAGAACATAGCCATATACAAGTCCGCTACTCAGAGCATAGAAGCCAAATAGCAAGGTAAAAAACACAAGGCCAAAACTTTGAACCATTTTATTGATGGAAGATTTGTGGAATTGCTTTTTGCGAATTAGCCAATAGCTTATGCTTTGGTTTACTCCCACCATAAAAACATATATCCCCGCCAATCCTGAAAAGATCACCAAGGGTAAGGCAGGCTGCCTAAATCTACCAATTGAAATCCAAACCAATATAAATGTGAGGAATGCAATAACTCCACTTATCAAGATTCCACCTTTTAAAAGCTGTTTGGCAGAATTGTCTTCTTTTGGCAAAACAATGGCTAACTCGTAACGCAAGGTGGCTATCACAGCAATCGTGTTGGCCAAATTGCTCCAAAATGCAAACTCGGCGAAATCGGCAGGGGAATATAGCCGACTAATGACCGGAGAAAGCAAAGCGGGCAAAATCTGGGCAATGGCTCCGCCTGATAGTAGCACTAAGAAATTTCTCACAATCCCTGACTGGGGAATAAAGCGGTGCAGAAGATTATTGAGCATTGGTATTTTAAGATATTACCTGCCTCTTACACGCCCATCCCATCACAAAACCAAAATACATAGTTCCAAACTGTGCATTCAGCATGGTTTCAAACATAAAATTCAATATAATTAAGAACACCGAAAAGCAAAGAACATAGTTTTGGGCTTTCCAACACTGCAAAAAAGCCGCTGACAATATTGCAAAAAGCAATATTGCAACTGGCAATCCCAATTGCAAAGCTGTTTGTAAAAATTGGTTATGAGCATTGTACCTTTTTTCTGCCGCTTCGGTCAAGTTTCGGTTTTTGTATTCTAACGTTAAATGGTCGTTATCATCCCCCGTCCCTACTCCGAAAAGTGGGTTTTCTTTGATTAAATGAACCGAGGAAGCATAAAGTTGAAATCGGGTTTCGGTAGTTTGTGGATTTGGTAAAGAGTCCGATGAATTTATTAAGGTGTAAAGCTGAGTTGAATCGCCAAGCAAAGTATTGAAACGTTTGTTTTGTTGAATAAATAGGAGGCTAATCGCAAGCAATACTGCAATTGTTATTCCCCGACCAATATTGTTTTTCAGAAAGTAAAACAACCCGAAACATGTCAACGCAATTAGTGATAAAAATCCCGCTCTTGATGAAAGCAGGTAGATAAATCCAGACAGAAATAGTATCAAAACCCCCAAGCCAATCTTTTGACCAATCTTTAATTCTTTTGATTTCTGATTAAATAAACAATTTGCTATGGCAGTACAACAAAACATCGCAAAATAGCTTGGGTGAATATGTCGGCTAAGTTTGTAGTAATAGAACACTTCTAAAAAGGGTTGTTTTTCGATTACGAATGAGTAGCTTGCTTGTGCAAGAAACCCTAAAGCCATCAAGCATGTACCTAATGTAAAAACGTTGAATGCCTTTTTCTGTAGCTGATTATCGAAAGCGGGATTTGTAACTATCAATAGTGGGAGAAGAAATATGGACAGCTTTACCTGTAAATTCACCATTCCCGCTTGCAGATTGGAGGTATATACTAAACCAATTAAATGTACTAAATAGAATAAAACCAAACCAGTGAATGCATTTGATAACCGAAAAGTGTCGCCAAGCGATTTCCACTTTTGCTGTATAAGCCAGCTTATCAGTAGAGCCACAATGCAACCCGATACGACTATGGGTTTTATCGGCAGAAAAAAGGCTAATACTAAAACTAACCAAATATCAATTTTGGGCAACCACGTTTGTAAAAATGGAATTTTTGCTATCAAAAATTTGCTTTCGCTTGTTTTTGGCAAATGTACAGTGAATGATTACGTTGCTTAAATTAGGATTGAATATTTTCCGCATCAAAAATCAAAGACAGATAAAGGGCATAACCAACGTTTCCGTATAAAAATAGCGTTAAAGGCATTCGGAAAAATTAGCTACAGTCTAGTAAATCATTGAAACACCCCCACTCCCCCAACACTCATTTTTTGTAGTTTCGCCACGTTGAAACTTTCGGTCATAATTGTAAACTACAATGTAGAACACTTTTTAGAGCAGTGCCTTCAATCGGTGCTAGTGGCTACGCAAAACATCGATGCCGAAGTTTGGGTGGTTGACAATGCCTCGGTGGACGGCTCGGTGAAAATGGTTCAGGAGAAGTTCCCCTCGGTGAAACTCATTGCCAGCCCCGATAATTTAGGCTTTTCAAAAGGAAATAATCTGGCCATAAAGCAAAGCAGCGGCGAATATGTTTTGCTGCTGAATCCCGATACCGTAGTAGAGCAGGATACTTTTTTCAAATGCATTGCATTTATGGACAGCCATGCAGATGCAGGTGGCTTGGGCGTTTATATGGTGGACGGCAAAGGGAATTTCCTGCCCGAAAGCAAACGCAGCTTGCCTACCCCCGATGTAGCGTTTTTTAAAATATTCGGACTTTCGGCCTTGTTTCCCAAAAGCAAACTATTCGGGAAATACCATTTAGGATTCTTAGATAAAAATAAAACCAACGAAGTTGATGTGCTTTCAGGAGCCTATATGTGGCTGCGAAAATCGGTGCTTGACAAAGTGGGGCTACTCGATGAAGATTTCTTTATGTATGGCGAGGATATTGACCTCAGCTACCGAATTACACTGGGTGGTTTCAAGAACTATTATTTCCCCGATGCCCGAATTATTCATTACAAAGGCGAAAGCACAAAAAAAGGCAGTGTGAATTATGTGATTGTGTTTTACAAAGCGATGATTCAGTTCGCTCAAAAGCACTTTTCAGGACAGAATGCGGCGGCGGTTTCATTCCTTATAAACATAGCCGTGTATCTGCGGGCAGGTCTGGCTATTTTGTTCCGGTTTATTCGCCTGAGTTATCAGCCTGTGCTTGACTTTTGGATGTTATACATTGGCGGATATTTAATCACTAAATACTGGGAAGCCGAAATCAGAACCGGAATACATTATTTGCCCGAAATATTCATTTTCGGATTACCCGCTTATATAATCGTTTGGCTCACCTCAGTATTTTTAAGTGGCGGCTACGATAAACCCGTAAATCTTACCAAAATAGTAAGGGGTTTATTGGTAGGAACTGGGGCTATCTTAATTATATATGCCTTATTGAACGAAGAGTACCGTTTTAGTCGTGCTATAATTCTGCTTACATCCTTGTGGGCCATTTTCAGCTTCCTGCTTAGCCGAACCTTACTCAGTCTGGCTAAATTCAGGGATTACGAAATTGCTTCATCGGTAAAGAAAAGAGTTGTTGTGGCCGGTTCGCCCGAAGAAGCCTTTAGGGTGGAGCAACTCATTGGTAAATCAAGCAATTTTATTGAGTTTGTTGGCAGGGTTTCGCCCGAATTGAACCAACACCTGCTCACATCTCGATTTATGGAAGGGTATTTGGGTCATATCGGACAGTTGGAGCAGATAATCGAGATATATAAAATAAAAGAACTGGTTTTTTGTGGGAAAGATTTTCCTGCGGCAACCATTATTGGACTGATGTCCGAACTATCTGCCAAAAACATTGAGTTTAAAATAGCCCCACCCGAAACCGAATTTATTATTGGCAGCAATAGCATTGATACCGCCGGCGACCTCTATGTGGTGGACATAAACTCCGTTACCCGCCCTGAGAACAAACGCAAGAAACGAATTTTAGACTTAGCCTTTTGTGTGGTATTTCTTCCTGCAGTCCCGGTTCTACTGTTCTCGAAATTCAAAATGAGTGCTTTGCTTTCCGGCTGGATTTCGGTGCTAAGCGGACAAAAATCATGGGTAGGGATTAGTTCTTCGGGCAAACAGAAAAACATTAAACCCGGCATTTTGCATCCTGCTGACGGTCTGAAAGAAAACATCACTGATGAGGCTACCCGGCAACGTTTAGGCTTGCTTTATGCCCGTGATTACAAGCCTTGGAACGACATTTTGATTATCTTTCGGGGAATTAGATAATTGGGCTCTTAGCCCTCAAAATTGGATTTGTAGAATTAACGCTTCTTTTTAAAATCTCCATTTTTCCAAGCATTAATGAATTTAGCCCAAGCAATGGGGTTCAATAAATTATAGGATGGGTACTGACCACTATGATAAAGCCGTGCAGTTTGTTGTTGAAGGAAGTTTGTGTAATTTTCTCGGCTACTCATAGGCATAGCAGCATATTGCTCCATCATAATTTGCTGGTCTAAATTTAGCTTAGCCCGCTCATAATCATCATTTGGAATATGCAAATTCATAAAGGCTTGTTTAAACTGGTCGCGGCTTGGAAATGCATAAATGGAAATTTCGCTGAGTTGGTAATTTGTTGGAATCAATACCTGAATGAGCGAATATCTGTCGCCACTGAGGGAGTCTGAAATATAATATTCTGCCTTTTTGAAACCGAGGCAAGAAAACTCAATCGTGTCGCCTTTAGCTGCCACGAAAGAGAAGAAGCCATAATAGTCGCATAACGTTCCGCGACGTGACCCCTTTATCATAACACTGGTAAATGGCACTGGAGTTAGGCTGTCGTGTGTAAGTACAACCCCCGAAAACTGAATTAGGTCATCGTTTGTTTTGTCGGTTTTAGATGCAGTTTGTGCAAAGCTGTTTTGGACATTAGCAATAAACAGAAGTGCTACGACTGCAAAGAATAGGAGTGATTTGGACATCAGATTGCAAAAATATCTGTAAAATGCAATAACCTCATACTTATAAGGTGAAAAGAAGTTAATTCAGAAATGAGGCTAGTTTCTTCAGCACAAAAAAAGCCGTTTCGATTTCTCAAAACGGCTTTTAAATTTTGGGGGAATTCCTACTATTTCAATTCAAAATTTCCGCCACCAATATTGGTATTGTCGGCATAAATTTGAACATTGTATGAGCCTTTAGTAAACTTGTCAGCTTTGTTGTAATAGATGCAGATGTCCATTTGTGAGTTTTCGTACATAATTTCCTTCTTCACACTGAACTGTTTTTTCTCACCATTTACTTCAATTTCATCGCTGGCATCTTTAGAAAGCACTTTGCCATCCGGTGCTTCAATGCGTACATACAAATCTTTTGAACCTGATTTAGCGATTTTGTTTTCGCTCAAGGTAAAGCAAACACGAACTTTCTCTACACGCTTAGCTTTAGTAGTGATTTTTTCTTTGTCGCCTTTTACAGGTTCAGCTTTGATGCCGTAAGCTTTCAGCAATGAGCCTAAGGCTACTTTTCCGGTAAGTTGTGTGTTTTCACCCGAAAGTTTGGTTACTTCTTGTGTTTTAACTACTACCTCTTCTTTCACTTTCGTGTTTTCATCTTTCAAACCTGAATTTTCAGCCTTTAGAGCAGCCACTTGTGCCTCAAGTTCGGCATAGCGGGTTTTCATTGCTTCAATTTCTTTTTTGAACTTGGCAACTTTAGTACCATCTCCCGATGCACGTAATCTGTCAATTTGTTCTTGCATGGCAATTACTTTGTCCTTTTCAGCTTGCAATTCGGCACTTAGCGTTCCGTTTTGCTTTTCCATAGCATCGTATTTGCCTAACAAATCGTTCAATTCAGAACTAAGTGAGTCTTTTTCAAGAGCAATAGTGTTACGCTCTACAGTAATTTGTGCGGTTTGTTGCTTCTGTGTGTAAAGCAAAAAGCCTAATAAACCTGAAATCAAAAAGAACAGAACAGAAAGAATCAGAAATATTAAACTACTTCTTGATTTTTTTTCTTGTGGTGGTTGTTGAGGGGTGTTTTCCATCGTTGTAATTAAGGTGATAAAATTTTGGGCGAAGTTATGTTAAAATGCGTTAAACCAAATTGTTTGTAACTATTTTGTAAGTTGCTGAAAATGAAAGAAGCCCGAGTGTTTACCCGAGCTTCTTTCGTTAAATTGCGTAAAAGTTTATTTCACTGTTCCAGATAATTCTGCACCAGCTTTAAAACGTACTACTTTTTTAGCAGCGATGTTGATTTCTTTACCAGTTTGTGGGTTACGGCCTTTGCGGGCTGCACGCTCAGAAACAGAGAAAGAACCGAATCCTACTAAAGAAATACGATCTCCGGCTTTAAGAGCCGCAGAAGCAGCATCTACAAACCCGTCAAGAGCTCTTTTTGCATCGGCTTTAGAAAGTCCGCTTGCATCTGCCATAGCATCTACTAATTCTTGTTTGTTCATTTTGTTTTTTGTTAAAAGGTTAATTTAGATAAATTTTGTGGACAAATGTATATCTGCCTTCATACGAAGTACCTGCAACCCCCGAAAATGTTAATAAAACGGGGGGTTTGTTGAAAACTACGCCCTAAAACGCCCTATTTTCAAGCATTTGCAAATTGGGTTTCCTCAAAATGCCCGTCTGTAGCGAATTTTCGCTGTATAAATGTGATGTAGTTTTCATTGAAAAGGCGGAAATGGAGCGATTTAATCGGACTGTTTTGGCTGGATTTGCTTTTAGAACGAATTAGATTAAAACAGAATTGTGTTTTCTGCATTACAAAAATGAATTCTGCCAAAATTTCGTCCAAACAAAACCCCTTTCTGTTATTCTGTCGCATTAGAGTTATTGGCACAATTACTGAAAGCCGCCACGCACTAACAAAACTATTGTTTAATCCTTAATTTATAAAAAATCAATGTCAGTATCAATTCGTCCATTGGCAGACCGAGTGCTTGTTCAAGCCGCTGCCCCAGAAGAAAAAACAATAAGCGGAATCATTATTCCTGATACCGCAAAAGAAAAACCACAACGCGGAACTGTGGTTGCCGCCGGTCCGGGCAAAAAAGATGAGCCTACATCTGTAAAAGTTGGCGACACGGTATTATACGGCAAGTATGCCGGAACAGAAATCACCGTAGAAGGTCAGGAATATTTAATTATGCGTGAAAGCGACATTTTTGCTATTCTTTAAGGCACTTTAAACTAATCACTTTAAACTAAATATATAAAATGGCAAAAGACATCACCTTTAACCTCGAAGCCCGCGATTCCTTAAAAAAAGGCGTGGATGCTTTGGCAAATGCAGTAAAAGTTACACTCGGACCAAAAGGTCGTAACGTAGTAATCGAGAAAAAATTCGGAGCACCATCTATCACAAAAGACGGTGTAACGGTTGCAAAAGAAATAGAACTAAAACACCCAATCGAAAATATGGGTGCTCAAATGCTGAAAGAAGTAGCAAGCAAAACGGCTGACATCGCCGGTGACGGAACTACCACCGCTACCGTGTTGGCTCAGGCTATCGTTACAGCAGGTTTGAAAAACGTAGCTGCAGGTGCAAATCCAATGGATTTGAAACGCGGGATTGACAAAGCGGTGCTACTCATCGTGGAAGATCTTCGCAAACAATCACAATCTGTGGGCGACGACAACAGCAAAATTGAACAAGTAGCTACTATATCTGCTAATAATGATAACACAATTGGCAAACTCATTGCTTTGGCAATGGCAAAGGTTTCTAAAGAAGGCGTTATCACAGTAGAAGAAGCGAAAGGCACCGACACTACTGTAGAAGTAGTAGAAGGTATGCAATTCGACCGTGGTTACATTTCTCCGTATTTCGTTACGAATGCTGAGAAAATGGAAGCTGTTTTGGAAAACCCTTACATCTTAATTTACGACAAAAAAATCAGCTCGATGAAAGAATTGCTTCCAATCTTGGAAAAAACAGTTCAAACAGGTCGTCCTTTACTAATCATCTCTGAAGATATTGATGGAGAAGCTCTATCAACTTTAGTGGTAAACAAAATTCGTGGAACAATCAAAGTTGGTGCTGTAAAAGCTCCCGGATTTGGTGACCGCAGAAAAGCAATGTTGGAAGATATTGCCATTTTGACAGGCGGACAACTTATCAGCGAAGAACGCGGCTGGAAATTGGAAAATGCTGACCTAAGCTATCTTGGCCAAGCCGAAAAAGTAACTATCGACAAAGACAACACCACGATTGTAAACGGAGTAGGAGCAAAGGATGATATTACTGCTCGTGTAAATCAAATCAAAGCCCAAATCGAAACCACTACATCCGACTACGATAAAGAAAAATTACAAGAACGTTTGGCTAAATTAGCCGGCGGTGTTGCTGTGCTTTATGTAGGTGCTGCTACCGAAGTGGAAATGAAAGAAAAGAAAGACCGTGTGGACGATGCATTGCACGCTACCCGTGCTGCTGTTGAAGAAGGAATTGTTCCCGGAGGCGGCGTAGCTTATATTCGTGCAATTGCTGCATTAGATGGCGTAAAAGGTGTAAATGATGATGAAACTACCGGTGTGCAAATCGTTCGCCGTTCGTTGGAGGAGCCCCTTCGTCAAATTGTTGCAAACTGTGGCGGCGAAGGTTCCATCGTGGTACAAAAAGTAAAAGAAGGAAAAGCTGACTACGGTTTCAATGCTCGCACTGAGGTTTACGAAAACCTTTTAGCTGCCGGAGTTATTGACCCAACTAAAGTTACCCGTGTTGCTTTAGAAAATGCATCTTCAATTGCAGGTATGTTGCTAACAACAGAATGCGTATTGTCGGAAGCAAAAGAAGAAAAAGGCGGAGGTGGCCACGGAATGCCCGACATGAGTGGCATGGGTGGTATGGGCGGAATGATGTAGTTTTAGCCTTATTCGTAATACACAAAAAATCCCTCGATCTTAATTGGTCGGGGGATTTTTGTTTGGGTCAAGATATCTAAAGTTTACGTTTCCGGCTCAATTTTCATTCAAAGAACAAAAGACCATTCAAAGCCAAACCGAATATTTCTTTTCAAAAATCCCCCTTAAGCCAAATTCTGAATATGTTTGTAGTTCCTAATTAATGAAAAACAGAACTAAAATATACCTTCTTGGGGCATTTTTGCTGGTTTTTCAAGCGGCTTTCTCTCAAAACGATATTGAAGATTTAAAGCGGGACAATCTCATTGAAAAGAAGATAGAAAACATTGCCGAAGGTTCAGACCAAGAGCAAGATTACACCAATTTGGTGGACGATTTGATAGAGATTTCCCGAAATCCATTGAACCTAAATAGAGCATCACGCGAAGATTTACAGCAACTTAACATGTTGGACGAATTACAGATAAACAATCTAATTGCCCATATTGCCAAGCATGGAAAGTTGATGAATCTCTACGAATTGCAAAGTATTGATGGTTGGGACTTAAACACCATTTTGAGTTTGAAACCTTATATTAAGGTAGACGACAATACCGATGTGCCTCAACTAAGCTGGAAAAATATTTTCAAGAATGGCAAAAGCCAGATTTTCACCCGTTGGCAACAAACACTGGAAAAATCGGCAGCATACCAACCCGCTACCGATAGTCAGTTAGCGGCCAGTCCAAACAGTCATTATCCGGGAAGTCCATACAGATTATATGCCCGTTATGTTTTCAAATATTCCAATAATGTTCAATTTGGAGTTACCGGAGAAAAAGATGCTGGCGAACAGTTTTTCAAGGGAAATCAAAAGCAAGGTTTCGATTTTTATTCAGCCCATTTGGTTCTTCGTAATGTTACCCCGTGGTTAAAAACTATTGCTGTGGGCGATTTTCAGGCTCAGTTTGGGCAAGGAATTACGCTGTGGACTGGTTTGGCTTTCGGAAAAACGGCTGACCCTTACAGCGTAAAACGAAATGCAATTGGGATTAGACCCTACACATCAGTGGACGAAAATCGGTTTTTGAGGGGTGGGGCAGCCACATTCAAATTTTGGAAATTGGAATCCTCTATATTCTATTCCAATAAAAAAATTGATGGCAATTTGCTCATTAGTGTAATAGATACAACCAATGATGAGGATGTGCAGGTTACGGCTTTCGACCAAAGTGGATACCACCGCACCGTTTCGGAAATGGGTAAACGCAAAACCATCGGCGAATCATTAGTTGGCGGACATTTAGCCTATAGGAATAAAACTGCAAACATTGGTTTCACGGCCGTAAACTCCAAGTATTCGGTTGATATTTTGCCCGGTTCTGAATTATACAAGCAGTTTAATCTTGCCGGAGCTTCAAATACTAATTTGGGATTAGATTACAGCTTTACGTTTCGAAATATAAATTTCTTTGGCGAAACAGGCATGAGCCAAAATGGTGCATTCGGCTCTATAAATGGCGTGTTCTGGATGCTTGACCCCAAGTTTACCCTCATTGCCGTGAGAAGAGATTTCCAACCCCGATACCAATCTCGCTATGGAAATGCAATTACGGAAAACACGCTTCCTTCTAACGAAAGCGGAACTTATATCGGTTTTAGAGCGATACTTGGCCGAGGCTGGGGCGTTCAAGGCTATGCCGATTACTTTACGTTTCCTTGGTTGAAATCGCAAATTGATGCACCAAGCCATGGATGGGATTATTTAATGCGACTCACTTTTACTCCATCCAAAACTTTCGATGCATACTTTCAGGTTCGACAACGGCAAAAACAGAAGAATGCTCCCGACATAACGGAGGGTATAAATCCTTTGGTGAACTTAGACCAAACTAATTTCAGGTTCAATATTTCGTATCGGGTATCGCCATCGTTTAAATTCCGTAACCGTGCCGAAATGATTCTACTTAAAAATGTAAATGGGCATATGGAAAAGGGGTTTATGATTTATCAAGACATTAGTTATGCCGCTATTGGTAGTCCGATAACCGTTTCAGCTCGGTATGCATTATTTGATACCGACAGTTACAACAGCCGTATTTACGCTTACGAAAATGATGTGTTGTATGCTTTTTCTATCCCCGGACTATACTATAAAGGTAGCCGATATTATATTACCCTGAAATATCACGTCAGCCGTGGGATTGATGTTTGGCTGCGGTTTGCCCAAACGGTTTACACCAATAAATCAGAAATTAGTAGCGGAGTAAATGCCATTGATGGGCCAACCCGAAGTGAACTAAAGGCTCAGGTGAGGTTTAGTTTTTAGTGTACCTAGGCTTTAGAAAGGGAAATCAACATCCTGAAAAGCTCCAAAAACAAATATATGTTTCAATTTTCTAAACTCTTTTCGCCAAACAATTGGTTTCTTTGGATTGGGTTAACTATAGTAATCAATTCATTTTATTTTGATGTAAGAAGGGATTTCTTGGGGCAAAATGACTTGTATTCAATTGAAGGGGATGCCGAACAATATGTGGGTGCTGCCGAAAGTTTATCACAACATGGTGAATTCAGAATGGAAAGAGTCCCAAGGCTTTCAAATTTTGTAAAGGAAGCTGATTTAAAAGCCTTAGAATATTGTTTTCGAATGCCGGGGTTTGCAGTAATTTATGTTCCGCTCCGAACGTTTCTTTCTAAGGATAATACCTGTAAAGCAATTATCGGATTGCAAATAGTGCTTTCGGCACTAAGTAAATACCTGTTGTGCCTTCTCCTTATTCAACTTATAGGCAGGGGTAACGCATTCTATCTCTGCTTAATCCTTGTTAACCTATCACCTTATTCGGTTTTGTTTAACAGTTTGCTTTTGACAGAAAGCCTTGCTCAAAGTCTGATAATTATTGCGGTGTATTTATGTATAAAGCAACCTGTCAATAATTATTTTAGGGTGTTGCTTATAGGCTTTTGTTTGTTCGAGGCATTTTGGTTGCGGCCATTTATGGGGGTTTTATTCCCATTGTTTCTATTGTATTTTTGGGTAAATGATGAGAAATTGAATTTCAAGAAATACCTCTTCTTGCTATTACCCCTCCTGCTTATTCAGCCATTTTGGATATATAGAAATTATACGGTTACCGGAAAAATAATTCCAATTTCCTCCACAATGATTTGGAAACAAATTGCAAACGGAGTGTATGCATCCTTATTTAAAGTTACACAACTTGCTGGGGGCGATACCGAATTTTGGGCTGACGAATCTCCGATGCATTGGCTTATTTCTGCTCCACAAGACACTCTGATTCCCGAAATATTCTACAATCGACTTTCAGCTCCCAAGGCTGAAATAGATAAACTTAAGTATGCTAAAGAATATTATGTGGCTTCTGAAAACAAATCACTAAGCCTTTCGCAAAGAATGAAAGCCGAACTGGATGGACGAAATTGTGTAGATAATTTAATTCGGATTGAAACCGCCGATAACTATTTTAAGAAAAAAGTAAAATCTTCCTTTTACTATGCCCGAATGCTTTTAAATCAGCCTATTCTTCGATATTTTGCTTCTATAAAATATCCTTTTAATGTGGCATTAACAGCTTTAGAGTATTTCCTAATTCGTCTTGTGTTTTATTTTGGAATGTGCTGCTCGGTTTGGTATATAATAAAATTTATGGGCAACACTAAAGCAGGAAATGCAGGAATTTTTGCAGTTTCATTTGTGCCGGTTTTTTTGCTAACGTTCTTTTCTCTAATGGCTTCAAATGAATTTAGAGAACTCTATCTGGCATTTCCCTTTTTGATAATAGCAATCCTTCATTTTTTAGCAAGGCCAATGAAATGGAACGTTAATTACATACTACTCTTGTTTTTCATGTTGGTTATTTTATTCAAAACCAAAGTATATCTTTTAGATAGCTTTCGTTTTTAGCAGAGATGCAGTCGCAGCTGCGAAATCACAAACAAAATATCCTTTTGCTCCATCGGTACAAATAGCGGTATAATTATACTTCTATCCGCAGCATCTTCCGAAACAGGTAAACTCAAATTGGGGTTTTCGTTCTTATAGGCCGACTCTTTGTGAGTATTCATCACTCCTCTTCGTGTAGCTATACCAGCGTCGAGCATTTTAGTCATTAAATCGTTTCTGCTGATAGAGGCATTTGGCTTTAAGTAAATGCTGAACGATTGGTAATTGGTAAAATAGCCTTCCTGCTCATAAGGCAATCGAATACAATCAATATCCTTTAATGCATCTAAATATTGAAAAGCAATTTTCCGGCGTTCTTCAATAATCCAATCTAATTTTTCCAATTGCTTAATGCCCACCGCAGCCTGAATATCGGTTAAGCGATAGTTATACCCAACTTCCAAATGGTCTTCAAAAACTACTGTTTTAGATTCGTGCCGCACTCGGTCATTTATTGACATTCCGTGCTGGCGAAGCAATTTCATTCGGTCATAATAAGCTTCATTGTTGGTGGTAACCATTCCTCCATCGCCGGTAGAGATTACCTTACGCGGATGGAATGAAAAGCAAACCAATTCAGAATGACTTCCAATTTTTCCACCTTTATAGGCTGAACCCGCAGCACAAGCAGCATCTTCAATTAATTTCAGATTATGCTTATCGCAAAGTGCCTTGAAAGCATCTATATCTAAAGGCATCCCAATTTGGTGAACCACTAAAATAGCTTTCGTTTTAGCAGTGATTTTCCGTTCGGCATCAGCCACATCAATATTGTATGTTACAGGATTTACCTCTGCAAAAACAGGAGTAGCCCCCACATATTTAATGCTATTTGCTGTTGCAATATAACTCATCGAAGGGCAAATTACCTCATCCCCGGCCTTTACTCCGGCCACTATCATAGCCAAGTGGAGACCAGTAGTGCAGTTAGAAACCGCAACAGCATATTTTGCTCCAGTATATTTAGCGAACTTTTCTTCAAGTTCAAGCACCCGTGGGCCTTGCGTAATCCATCCTGTTAATATTGTATCGTAAGCAGCTTGTGCTTCTTCTGTGGTGATATATGGTTTGGCTATTGGAATCATTGTTTAGATTTATTTCCAGTTTGTTTCTTTTACTTCGTTAATAAGGTTTTTGCTTTTAGATAGTTCGATATAAAATGCAATAGTTTCGGCCAAACCAGCTTCAAAGGAATATTGAGGCGTGAAATTTACAAGTTGTTTGAACTTAGTATTGTTTACCCAAAGACGAGGCACATCAGCAGGGCGGTCGGGCAAAAACTTAAGCCCTAATGCTTCTTTTCCCATTGATTTTAGGAGTTTCTTCAAAAGCAATTTCATTGAAATTTCTTCTCCTGTACCAATGTTTATGGTTTCGCCAATCAACTGTTCTCGCAATGGGATAAGGGAAGCTAAAGTAGCGGCTGTATCTTTCACAAAATAGAAATCACGAGTGATATCGCCTTTCCCAAAAACAATGGGCTGTTCATTATTTAGAATCCTCACAATTGAACGTGGTATTACTTCGCCTGCATCGCCTTCGTAATGTGCTCGAGGGCCATAGTTGTTGAATATTCTTAGTACGGTTGAATTCAAATCAAAGCATTCTTTGTAGGAATGGGTATAATGTTCGCCCACTAACTTTGATGCTCCATACACTGTTAACGGTTTAGTCTCCGATAGCTCGATGATAGGAAAACTCTTGGTGCGACCATATATTTCGGACGTGGAAATGTAAAAGAAGTGTTTGACATTATACTTCCGAGCCGATTCCAGTAAGTTTAGAGTTCCTTCGGCATTTACCCGATGGTTTTCAAACGGGCTATGCAAGGAATGCCTAACTCCCAAACAGGCCAAGTGGAATACAAAATCTACCCCTTCTGTAACCCTGTCGCAGTCGGCCTTTGAAAGAATATCACCTTCAATTAACTTGAAATTCTCGCTTTTCGAGGCTTCATGCAAATTCTCTTTTTTCCCATTTGCAAAATTGTCAATTACCGTAACGTTATGACCTAAAGAAAGTAGCTTGTCTGTAAGGTGTGAACCAATAAAGCCGGCTCCTCCGGTAACTAATATTCGACTGTTGGTTAATTTGGTGGTCATTTGAAAATTATCGTCGTTTGTATTTTTTGCAAACGTATAAAAGTTTCAAGTGGGAAAGTATAAAGTTTAATATGCCATTGGGTATTGAGGAAACAATAGAATTGATTAGCCATGTTGCATTCTGAAACTTAGGTTTTAATTAGTACAACCAAACACTTTGCTATTTTCGCCCCGCCTTACCCTAATGATTAACAAAGAAAACCTTCCACTTATTAAAGATATTCGCTTTCTATTGGCCACTGTGGCTCTGTTTGGGATGTTGTTTTTCGCCTATTCAGGCCATTTCAACAACCCCTTCCATTTCGACGATGCCCATACCATTCAAAACAATCTGGCCATCAGAAAACTAAGCAACATTCCGTTGTTTTTCAAAGACGCAACCACTACCAGTTCGCTACCCGCAAATCAGGCATATCGTCCGGGCTTAAATACACTTAATGCTATTGATTTTTGGATGGGAGGAGGCTCTGAACCCATTCCAAAGTATTATCATATTTCCATATTTAGTGCTTATGTATTATTGGGGATATTGTTATTCTTTATGATATTTAAGATATTCAATCAAGCCCGGCAGCACTGGTTAAACCGTTGGTTTGCTCTCTTTGCAACTGGACTGTATATGCTTCACACAGCCAATGCCGAAACGGTAAACTATATTATTTCCCGCACCGACCTTTATTCTACCCTTTTTGTTGTGATGGCTTTTGTATTGTATCAATATTCCGCCATTGCGAAACGGTTTTATCTCTACCTCATTGCTGTAATATTTGGACTTTTTGTAAAAGAACCCGCCGTTATGTTAGGGCCATTGCTTGTATTGTATGCTTTATTGTTTCAAGAGAAAGCCGATTTAACCCAAATCTTTAAAACTCCCGCAAAACTTGGAAAAGCATTTTTAGCCGCACTTCCTGCTTTGCTTTTAGGGGTAGTCTTGTTTGCTTTCACCCGAGTAATGACTCCTCCAACATTCACATCCGGCGGATTAGACAGGTGGCATTATTTGGCTACTGAAACATTTGTAATAGTTCATTATGTAAACAGCTTTTTTCTGCCGTTCAACCTCAGTGCCGATACCGACTGGACACTCATAACTAACTATTTTGACGACCGAGTTGTGATTGGGACATTTTTTGTGGTTGCATTATTCGTAATCGGGTTTCTCACTTCCAAACAGGAAAAGAATCGCCCCATTTCTTTTGGTATATTTTGGTTTTTCATTGCACTTGCACCCACATCGAGCTTTATGCCCTGGGCCGAAGTGCTAAACGATCACCGGGTTTTCTTTCCCTATATCGGTTTAGCTATTTCAGTGGTTTGGGCGTTTGGCGTTTTTATTATTGATAATGAATCCCGATTGGAAACGAATATGGCTGCTAAGGTGCTGGCCGTTGCTGTTCCGCTTGTATTGCTTTCTGCTCATACCATCGGTACCCGAAATCGTTGCAAAGTATGGAGCAGCAGCGAAAGCCTCTGGAAAGACGTAGTTGACAAAAGCCCTAACAATGCTCGTGGACTAATGAATTACGGCAATGCTCTAATGGCCAAAGCCGACTATGCCAATGCCCTTGTTTGCTTTGAAAAAGCCAAAACCCTTTGGCCGCAATATTCTTATGTGTATATTAATATCGGGGTATTGAAAGCGGCAACAAATCAACCCGCCGAAGCCGAGAGCAATTACAAATATGCTATACAGCTAAATCCGAATAACCCCGAAACCTTTTTCTATTATGGTAGCTTCCTGATTCAGAAAGGAAGATATGGCGAGGCACAAAACGTTCTTTCGCAGGGATTAGCCATAAGCCCAAATCATTTAGGATTAAACGGATTGAAAGCTGGGTTAAACAACTTGCCCAGCGGTGCAGCTACAACCAAATTAGAACTCGCACTCACTCAAGCCAAAGAAAAACCCACGCCCGAAACTTGGTTAAATGCCAGTTTGGAATACTATTTGGCCGGCGACTATCAAGGATGCGTAACTGCTGCCGAAAAGGTGCTGGAATTCAAACCCAATAATGACATGAAGTGCAAAGCCTACAACAATATTTGTTCAGCCTATAACATCTTAAAGGAATGGGACAAAGGAATCGAAGCAGGAAAAAAGGCCGTGGATGCCGACCCGGCAAGTGTTTTAGCAAAGAATAATTTGGCGGTTTCTGTAAAAGGGAAAGCCGGAATTTAAAATTGGAATTTTGTATTAAAACCCCCTCCAACTCCCCCTTTAAAAGGGGGAGAGCTGCGGCAAGTTTCTTCTAAAGCTCACACAAATATCGCTACTTCATAAATCAAACTGCCGAACCTTTGAAAGCTGAACTAATAACCTTCTTTTCCCAATTCATTACCGAGCATAAAAACAACTTAATGCTAGAGGTCTTGGCTCAACGCACCCGCCATCTTACGGTAGTTTTAGAGGATATTTATCAGCCTCATAATGCCTCGGCTGTTCTTCGCAGTTGCGATTGCATGGGCGTGCAGGATGTTCATATCATTGAGAATAAGAACAAATATGAACTTAACCCCGGAATTGAATTGGGGTCGGCCAAGTGGCTGAATCTGACAAAATATAACAAAGACGAAAACAACACCGCCACTTGCCTGCAAAGTCTAAAAGATAAAGGCTACAGAATAGTAGCCACCACACCCCACACCCGCAGTTGCAGCATTTCCGAGCTGCCTATTGACAACAAAATCGCTTTGGTAATGGGCACCGAAATGTCGGGGATTAGTAGCACAGTGGAAGAAATGGCCGATGATTTTGTGGTGATACCGATGTTTGGCTTCACCGAAAGTTTTAACATTTCTGTAAGCACCGCTATTTGTTTGTACGAACTGATGAAACGAATTCGTTCCTCCGAAATAAAGTGGCAATTAAGCCACGAAGAGCATGAACAAATATTGCTTCAATGGATGAAGGGCCAAATGAAAAAGGCCGATTTGATAGAAAAGGAATTTTATAGAATACGAAGCACGAACCCGGCAGGTTAACATGCAAAAACCTATTCTAATTGTTGGTCAGGGGCTGGCCGGAACTTGGTTAAGTTTCTTTTTCAGAAAGGCCAATATTGATTTCAGAATTATTGATAACAACCATTTCCAGTCTTCATCAGCTGTTGCGGCGGGACTTATAAATCCAATTGTCCCCAAGCGACTCACAAAAACCTGGATGTTTGATGAACTTTTTCCCGATTTCATTTCCTCAACATATTGTGAACTAGAAACGCGTTTGGGAAATCAGTATTTTTATCCTAACCGAAAAATTCACAAACTTTTCTTTCATGCTGATGATATTACGGCTTGGGAGAATGGCCGAAACGCTCGTTTGCAAAATGTTTTGGCCGATGTAAAAAAATCATCGCTTAACACATCTCTTGAACCCCATCTGGGCTATGCAGCAATCAATTATTCGGCTTGGGTTAATACCCCCAATTTGATAAGTGATTACCGCATTAAACTTACAGCAGACGACCTTCTGCTTTCAGAAAAGTTCGACCACACGGCTGTAGAAATCAGTGATAATCTCGTTTTATATAAAGGTGCAGCGTATGAGCGAATCATTTTTTGCGAAGGCGTTCAAAACAGTCTAAATCCCTGGTTTGCTTCCCTGCCGATGCTTCCTGCTAAGGGCGAAGAACTTACCCTTCATGCTCCCGGGCTGAACCTGACAGCAACCGTAACGGCGGGGTTACACATAATTCCATTAGGGAATGATTTGTATAGCGTTGGTTCTACATTCCGATGGGATGACCTTAGGCCTATTCCTACTGAAGCCGCCAAAGAAGAAATACTGACGAAGTTTAGCAAGATTTATAAAGGGGCATTTCAAATTGTGAACCACATCGCCGGAATTCGGCCTGCGGCCCGCGATAGAAGACCTTTTGTGGGCTTTCACCCTGCTCATAAGCGAATCGGAATTTTAAACGGATTGGGCACAAAAGGCTTAATCCTTGCTCCGTTAATGAGCCATTATCTCACTCAAAACATTCTTCATGGGACAGAAATTCCCAAAGAATGCAGCATTCAACGATTTTACAAATGAAAACAGTTTCCATGTTCGGTTTGGGATGGTTGGGATTACCCTTGGCTAAGAAATTAGCTTCCTCAGAATGGACGGTTTTAGGAACGGTCCGCTCTCAGGAGAAAGCAGAAACGATTTCTATGGTCGGAATTACCGTGTATCCATTTCATTTCCCCGAAAATTCAGCACCCGATGCATTGTTTGAATCGGATGCCGCTATAATTACCCTGCCGCCCGGAAAGAGCGATAGCTATTTGGCCTTGATTTCTCATTTGGCCGAAAAGTTGGCCTCATCGTCAATTCAGCACATTTTGTTCACTAGCTCTACATCCGTTTATCCCGAATGCAATGCCCAGGTTGACGAAACCTATAAAGGTGTGCCCGATTCCGAAACAGGTAAAATCCTGCTCGAAGCCGAGAGAATTCTTTTTTCCATTCCCAATAAAACCATTAGTGTTTTGCGGCTGGGCGGCTTGATTGGCGAAGGCCGAAATCCCGGGCGTTTTTTGAGCGGAAAGAAGAATATCCCTAACCCCGATTGCCCGGTAAATCTTTTGAAGGGGGAAGATGCGGTTGAGATTATCGCTCAATTGGTGTCAAACGAAAAGGCATCGGAAACATACAATATCGTATCCTCTGAACACCCAAGTAGAAAGGATTTTTACACAAAAGCAACTCAGGACTTAGGTTTGGAAGTACCTCTATTTTCGCATAGCGATATGCAAACTTGGAAACTGATTTCCAATCAAAAAATTCTGGTGCGATTTCCCGGTTTTGAATTTCGTACCCTAGGCTGATTGCGAATAAAGACAAATAAATTAGGCTCGTTTCGTCAAAATTTACTTACTTTGCTTCCTTATGAAAGCCGCTTTGGATTTTTCGGTGTCGGTATTTGTGGCAGAACTGCTGCAAAACCATCCTTGCGTGATCATTCCCGGACTTGGTGCCTTTATAGCAAACGATATACCTGCAAAATATTCCTCTGAGAATAATGAGTTTAGCCCACCATCGCGACAAATAAGCTTCAACAGGCGATTGGCGAGTAACGACGGACTGCTTTCCAACAAAATCAGCAAACAGACAGGTGTTTCATTTACCCAGGCCAATGAAATAATCTCCTTTGAAGTAAATCGGTTTATAGCAAAGCTCAATAATCGTTGGGATTTTGAGGGAGTAGGCTATTTACACTCCAACGCTGAAGGAAATGTTGGTTTTTACCCCCTTTCAGAAAATAACCTATCAGCTTTAGGTTTTGGTTTAGAGTCGGTCTTTGCAATTCCTGCCCATCAAAGCCAACCAGTAATTATCCGCTTAAATGAAGCTACGGTTTCCAAATCGAGAAGTCCTGTAATCCGCCGACTTTCTTATGCGGCCGCTTCAGCAGCAGTTCTTGCTTTGGCATTCGTGGGGGCTTATCAATTTTCGCCAAATCAAAATCAGGCCTTATTGGGTTTTGTAGGCCACTCAGCTCCATCCTATACTCCGGCTTACATTACCTTTAATGATGATGTGGAACAGGTTCCTTCTTTTGCAAAAGCAAAGAAGATTTCATTATACGATTTTAAAGAAGTGAATGAATCGGCTGAAGGGGTTAGGCTTGATGAGGATACAGCGAAAAGCTTTGCACCAAACATGCAAACTTCAGCACCAATCAGCAACTTCAATATTGTGGTTGGGGCTTTTTCTAATACTTCATTAGCCACCAAACTTGCTGAAAAACTGAAAAAAGAGGGATTTTCGCCCAAGTTAATTTCATCTAAAACAAACGACCTGATTGTGGTTTCTGCAATGGGATTTGCTACTGAAGATGAAGCCTTTGATTTTTTACCTAAAGTGAATACCTTGTACCGCGAGGCTTGGGTGAAAGCAAACTGGTAGGGGTTTACTTCATTTCCCTTGTCAAGAAGATAGCTATAAAGCTATTCCTACTTCTGCCTTTTTATCAAATATTCTTTCCCATTTGGATGCCGACCATATTCTAGGGTATAGCCCAATTTTTTGGCAGCATTCCGTATGCTGAGGTAAGGCGTGGTTTTTCCTCGCCAATCGGTGATGGGAAACACTAGCGACTGACCCACTTCAAGCGGAGCTATGGCAGCATAAAGCCAGGTGCGTTTTCCCGATTTTAGGGGCGAAAGATTGGCCGACTCTTCGGCAGTGAGGTAGCGTATCATAGCTATAATGTAATTAGAAGTGTTATTAAACTTGAAGCAAAGATAGCAAATATGTTTAATACTTGTAATTTAAACTAAGTAAGTATAGTTTAAAACTTAGTAAATATTGATTTGAACTTAGTAAATGTAGTTTTAATCTCAGTTAATTTAAAGTAAAGGATAGAAAGTGTAGTTTTAAACTTAATAAATACTGTTAAATACTAAGTAAATATTAAGTAAAACCATATTAATGCCATTTGAAACTTAGATAATGCAGAAAAATACTCAATTAATGTAGTTCAATTCTAAATTAATTGCAACTAAATACTTAAAACATGTATTAATAATTGAAGCAAAAGTGTATTATATATAATATTTGCATAAAAAAAGGCCATTCTAAATTAGAATGGCCTTCGCTGTATCCCTTGCTGAATAAGGGATGTGGATAGTTTTGAATTATACCGAGGGCGGAGTAGGCTCTGAATTGCCTTCTCGTTCAAACAAAGTTTTCAAATCCTCATAAATTACATCTATACCGGGTACGTTTGCTTTTTTAGCCTCCTTAACCACATTATAAAATGCCAACATGTAATCATACACCTGTGCATCGGCGTTTATCATCAGATCGGTGATTTTTTCAAATTCCTGCTTCATATGCATCACATGAGTTTCGAGCTTTACGCGTAATTGCCATGTTTTTTGAAAATCGGAGAAGTTTAAAAACGAAGGGCGAAGTTCGGGCCTGTCTATGGCATACTGTTCCATTACCTTTATGGCATACGGAAACCGAGTTTCGGCTAGACTGCCTGCACCTTGGCGTTCGGAAGGGGTGAGGTTCACCGGCACAGCGTAGCTGGCCATAGCGGTATTAATTTGATTAATGCCCGCATCTATCCCGGTGTCTTGAGGGGAAGTTAAATCGGGTAGCGGTGTGTTGATGATAGGCAAAATGAACATCATCTGCCTTACGGTTTTTTTTGTTTTTTTCATTTTGAATAAAATTTTGATGGAGCAAAAATATTTTTCGTTTCTATATAATAGTTGATATAATTGTTAAAGATTTTTAAAAATTGGCGGCATTAGTTACTGATACACCACCCTCTCTGCCTTCAAGCCTTCGGTGGTTTCGAGTTGGATTTTTGAACATAATATTTCTTACCTATAGCAAATGAAACCCCGGCTTTGAATGAAATAAAATTCATTTTAACCACAGAATGTGTAAATGCACTTGTACCAATATTATACGAAATGCTACAATCAAGACCAATAGTTTCATTTAGGTAGTAGTTACCATTAATTCCTATTCCCATTGTTAAGTATTTATTTGGAATATTATGTGTGTTTCTCTCGTTGATTTGCTTATTTGTTACAGATTGGGTAGTGTGAATATTGCCGATTGTATCTGTGGTAGTAATATATTCAATATTTTCAATATCTCCTTTTGCCGATCGACTTAAAAACCAACCTACTTCCGGCGAAATAAAAACGTTTAGCTGAAAGTCATCGGCTCTTACTATTGATTTGTAAAAGTAAATGGGAACGCCAAAATAGAATAAAGCATATTTCACATTCGTTTTAGTGCTATTTCCATTGGGATCTTTGCTTTTGCTTATGGCACTAAAATTAAATGTTTGCATATCAATACCAAAAGCCAAACGAGCCTTAATTTCTTTTATATCTATTCTGTAGGAGAGATTAAAGTTATATCCTATCTTTTCGTTAGCAGAAAAACTATTTTCACCATGCCCATTATAAATATAAGAAGTACTCCATTTAAAGGAAGGAGAATTAATCCCTAATGACAAGCATAAATCGTTAGATTCGTATTGTGCATACATTTTAATTGGAATTAGCAATATCATTGCTATTACCAAATATGACCCCCGTCTTGTCCTAGGTTGCTGGCCATTGTTTGCAACGAGGGCCTTCGAGAAATCGGTTTGTAACCGATATAAACAAAAAATGCCATTAGCCATTTAATTACTAATTTTAACTAAGCCTAAACCGTCATTGCAATCTATTGCACTGCTAATCATATATTTATGTGGGTGTTGAACTATACAAATCCAATATATAAAAGTAAAAGGTGAAAAGTATAACTGTTACTGGTCTGCTATTCGATATTCATCGCCACTCATTGTATTGGGTCAGACTTATTTTCTGGGGAGCAAATGATTTATGCGAACAATTTTTCAAGTCTAAAGAGGAAGAATTTGACATCTGTTACACCTCTTAGATTCGCTCTAAAATGTTTTATTTTGGAGTTAAAGGACTCGGCGTTTGCGTTAGTGG
>CANJNG010000020.1 GCA_947475205.1 Bacteroidota bacterium | reverse complement strand
CGTCGAAAGGGTATCTCGTAACGACGTTTTTCGTCCGTTCTTGCAAACGAATCTGACACTAATATAGTGTGTCTTTCTTCTTGTTTCTCTTTCTCCATTTTGAGTTTTTTGTTTTCAAAATGTGTCAAGTTTTTTTAGGAGATGACAACACCAGCATCACTTCAATGGAGGATATAGTCAAATTTATCTCTCCCTTTTCTATTTTCGAGATGTACTGTTTGTCCATATTTACTATGAGACCCACTTCTTCTTGGGTTAGATTGTTTTTTTTTCGGTAAAATTTTAGTTTTGCACCAATAAGATCGCTTAGGCTTTCCATGTTTAAAATTTTAGGCAAAGGAAAAGAGGGGGAATGAGGAAAAAGTCAATATGGGGTAGCTACTTTTGGGGAGGAATGAGATGCCTGACGGCATGGTGAATACAATTGGACGCAGATGAGACAGATTGGGCTGATTGATGCAGATTTTGAATACAGGCCTGAGGCCTTGGGTGGACGACGTAGCTGGATGCTTCGGGGAGTGGCGAAGGTCTTGGGCTGAAAACGGTTTTTAGATTTAGTGTTTTGTCAATGTTTGAATCTAAGAGCTCCTTTTAGTCGGTTAGCTAACCGCTTTACTTGTACTGTGTGGTATTTGGTTCTGTATTTTGTTTTTTATTTTTAGCCATTTATTTTGTTTTTGATTGTGGCTAAGAGGGCGATGCCGTTGTAACCAAGAAGGCTCTGCCGTTCTGACCCAATAACAAAAATTCAAATATATTTGCACAATGGGTTTTTCAGATTTAGTATTTTGTTTCTTAATTGTATCTGAGAGGGCTTTGCCGTTCAGTATCGCATTCATGGAGAACGAGCCTATTTTCTAACTATGGCAGTTGTAGACTGGATAGATATATTTACTCGCAAGAACCACAAATTAAAAGTGGTTGAATACTTGCGATTTTGCCAAGAAAACAAAGGCTTAAAAATTTACGCTTGGTGCTTAATGCCAAGCCACCTGCACCTAATAGCCTCGGCTGATGAGCCTAACAAACTGTCGGATATTATCAGAGATTTTAAGAAGTTTACGGCAAGGCGAATAGTAGAGCAAATAAAAGAAGAACCTGAAAGCCGCCGAGAATGGTTATTGGATAAATTGGCATACAATGGCCGAATAGCCCCCGATAATGAAACATACAAGTTGTGGCAATCGGGCAACCACCCTGTGGAGTTATTTTCTTCTGCATTTACTAAGCAGAAGTTAAACTACATCCACAATAATCCGGTAGAAGAATTATATGTTGTAAACTCTTGGGATTACTACTTTAGCAGTGCAAGAAACTATGCCGATATGGATGGATTATTGGAGGTAATATTGATTGAACGAACATTAGACCGTGCTTATTAATGGAATTTTTATTATCTTGGGTCAGAGACCCAAAGTCCAACGAACCAAGTTCGGAAACTTGGTTCAGCGAATACTTCGGCCAGCTGGCTAATAATTCAACGCTAATGTGTAAATCCCTAATTATAGTATTCTTATCGGTAGTTGGGCTTTTCACAAAAGCCCAACTACCGATTTATTTCGAACATTTTTATGATAGGCCGATAATGCCTGACATCATTTCAAGCCCTTATGTAATAAATAATTCGTATTATTTTCTTCAATATTCAAGTTCTGTAGTAGTTGATTCTGTCAGTGATTTAGAATTCTTCAAGTTGGATATAGATGGAGAAACGTTACTTCATAAGAAGTATTGCTATAATTGGCCCAATAGGGGTACTCTGCATGGAATAGTTGTTAATGATCCTAATGAAATTCTATATTTAGGTAGCGGAAAAGCAACAGAACTAATTAATAATGTTTTGGAATACAGAAAATTTGATTTTAATGGAGATACCCTGTTTTATAAACAAATTATTGACTCAGCCTATCATTTTTCTGCTGCAAGTGCTTTTTATATGGATGATTCATTATTCTTATATAATGCTGGAGTGATGTTAGATACCCTCACACTTAATCCCGTTAAAACTTATTTACTGAAAATGGATGTGCAGGGAAATATAGTGTATAAAAAAATTATACCCGGGTCTGAGCGGAAATCCTTTTCAAAATATGTTTGTTTGAATAGCGGCAATTGCTTCTATTATGGTAATTATTCTTTACCCAACTCTTCTGTAAATTATGGAATATTGATTAAAGTAGACCCAACGGGAAACGTACTTTGGGAACAGGAATTTAATGAAAATGAATATTATGGTATAGGAATTAGCCGTTTGTCCGATGGAAATATGGTGCTTACAGGGAGTCAAGGTAACAAAGCATTTTTGACTAAAATAGATACTGCCGGAATAGTGATATGGGATAAACGCTACGATTTGGCGGAGAATGAAGGAGAGTCTCCTTATATAGCTAGGGAATTGATTAATGGAAACATTGTTGGGGTCGGGATTTCGGCTCAGATTCTTACGGGCTCGGACAACAATGGATTTATTATTTGTGTAAATTCTGACGGCGAACTCAAATGGAAGCGTGATTTTGGCGGGCCATCTGTTGATTATTTTGTGGATTTTGTTGAAGCCCCAGATAAAGGCTATTTCATAACGGGGTCATACAATAACGAAACCAACCAAACGTCCTGGGTTTTAAAACTTGATAGCATGGGCTGTTCGTTTCCCGGCTGTGTGGTGGGGGTAGATGTTGGTGAAAGTAAGGCTGTGGTGGCCGATGTGTGGCCAAACCCCTTTTCTAATCAATTAAACATTGAATGGAAAGGTAACGAAAGTGGAACAGTTACTGCACGAAATATAATTGGCGAAGTGGTGCTTGAAGTCGAAAGCCAAACAAAGCAATTAAATACGGAGTCATTGCCAGCAGGCGTATATCAAATTCAAATAAAACAAGGCAATAAATTAAGTAATCTTAAATTAATCAAACAATGAAACGCATTTTACTTGTCAGTATTTTAGCATTATCAATTCAATTTCAAAGTGAGGGGCAGTTATGGGCTGTGCCGGGGGCGAAGTTGAGCACTTGTTGGGAGGGATTTGGCACACTAGGAACACAAGAACTCATTAATATTGGAGACACAATAATTGGGAACAAAACATACAACAAGGTTTCAGATGTAATGCTACAGTGGTTCGCATTTAACCTTAACGCAGCCCCAGATACTTTTAATACGCTCTGGTTATTCAGAAAATCGAGTGACTCGTTATTTGTTTATGAACCCGAGCTTGCAACGGATAGGTTTATATTTAAATTTGATGTTGTTGCTGGCGTCAATTGGGCTTTGCCTTCAATTGCTGTATTGGACTCATGTGTTGCTATTGATCTCAATATTCATGTAGATTCAGTTTCTAGTTATATATTTCAAGGGAATACTTTTCGAAGATATTGGGTTTCACAAAACAATATTGGGGGTATTAGTATGATTCCACGGTTAAACTTAAATTCCAATTACCCTTTAAGCAATTTGATAAATCAAGGAACGAGTATGTTTGAAGGCATGTATGATGAGCTATTTGGAGTTGTAGAGTATTTTTTAATTCACAGAACACAAACTTGTATTGTCGCTGAATGGCCATGGGTTACCGAGTATCAGTACATTCAAGGAACAGATTCTTTAAGACCCAATGCAGTTAGCTGCCAAAGTATTATTTTGGATGCACCTAAGTCTGTTGAGAAAAAGGAATTGGATGTTTGGCCAAATCCTGCTAATGATGAGCTGCAAATAGCATCTGATGCAAACCAAGGCTTGGAGTATATGGCTACCATATATAACTTAACAGGGGAAAGGGTTATGACTGTTTCATTGGATAGAATGACTACCACGGTGAATATTTCTGAAATTCCAAATGGGATTTATGTGGTGGAGGTTAGTAATGGGGCTAATCAAACGAAGGTGGTGAGGAAGGTGAGTGTGGTGCATTGAGATGGCTGATTTTATGCTCCCAAACAGCAATTCCTATTAACCCTAGTGGGGTGATATTATGGTAGCCTCGTGTGAAAAGCAACAAAACCTCATCAATCCTGAAGTATTATAATGGGCTACTTGGTTTATACAACGCCTTGGTGGATAGAAGGTATATCAGTTGAAAGGCTCCCAGGGCATATAGTTCTCAAAAGGGGAATTGATAATTCAATGCAATATCGTATGGCCGGCAAATGGCAAAAAATGTGAGTAAACGTTAGGGTAGCTATTGGGGTAATTGCCGTGATATGATTACTTGTTAATTCTTTATTTAGAAAAATGCTTTTTACACCATTTTTTTTAGAACTTTCGCACCTCATTTTAATACTCCATGCGTAAACTGATTTTACCTGTTTTATTCCTGTTTTCTGTTTCAGCTTTTGCTCAAAGTTTTGGCCCTTCATCGGCACAACTTAGCCTTGTTAAGAAAGGTGCAGAAGCCTATTCCAACCAAAAATGGCTTTGTGCAATTAAAAACTACGAAAAAGCCATTGACCTTAATGCCGGCTCTGTTGCTCTTGATGGTGCTTCGATGGCTACTGCAACGCTAAATTTAGCCAAAAGCTACGAAAAGCAGGGCAACCGCAAAAAGGCAGCCAACTGGTATGAAAAAGCCAAGGCGTATAATCCTCAAAACAAAGAATTGATTTTTGCTCATGCTCGTTCTTTGCAAGCTGCAAATCGTGATGGCGATGCCATTAAGGTTTTTGATGAATATGTGCAAAAAGGTGGCGATGCCAACAAGGCTCGCCCCTATATGGAAATTATAAATAAACGGGCAATCGGCAGCTATGCATTGAAAGGTGCTGAAGCTAAATCGTTGAAATTACGCGGCGATTTATCGTGCTATGCTCCGGCCTTTAATGGGAATAGCTTGGTATTTACTTCTCCGGCCAAAAAAGAACCCCAAAAAGACAAAGCCAGCAATTGCAAGGCTTATCGCACCGACATTTTTCAGGCTAAACAAAAAATGAATGGTGATTTTGCTACTGCCGAAGGATTTTGTTCTTGCGTAAACAGCAAGAAATTCAACGATGGTCCTGCTACTTTAAACAGAGATAACAGCGTTATTTATTTTACTCGTCAAATTGCGGTTAAGGATAAAGACGGCAAGAAACAATTGCGTTATGGCATTTATCAGGTGAATGTGGCTTGCGATAAAAATGCTGCTCCCAAACTGTTGCCATTTGTAAATCAGGAAAGCAATTTTGGATACGCTGCCTTTAATCAAGCCGGAAATGTATTGTATTTTACATCGGATATGCCCGGCGGCTTTGGCGGAATGGATTTATATAAAGTGTCGGTTACAGACAGCACGTTTGGGAAACCCGAAAATTTGGGAGCAGTAATCAACACAGCTGATGACGAAGTGGCTCCGTTTTTGAGCAAAGAAGGTAAGTTGTTTTTTGCTTCAAATGGCCATCCGGGAATTGGTGGATTGGATATTTTTTCTGCCGATGCCGATGCTTCGGGGAAATTTACCCGGGTGACCAATATGAAAGAACCAGTTAATTCGCCGTATGAAGATTTTGGTTTTGTGATTCATCCCCAATTGGGCAATTACTTTTCGAGCAACCGCAATGGCGAGTATGATATTTTTAAACTCAATGCCAATAATCTAACTCAGCAGTCGCTTGAATTTGCGGTTACCGATGCTTCTACCAAAACTGCTTTGGCCGATGCACGGGTTAGCTTGGTGAGCGAAGTGGGCAAAAAGGGCGAAGTGCTTTTCACGGCTGCCGATGGTAAAGTTTTGTTTGAAAATGTGCTGCCCGGAGCCTATTCTTTAGAAGCTGAAAAGTCAGGTTATACGCGAAATGTCCAAACGATTGATGCCAATACCGGCAAAACGGTTTCGCCGGATATTAAACTTACGCCCGAGCGTTCGCTTCGCGGCAAAGTGGTAAACACTTCCACCAAGGCGGCAGTAGCCAATGCAGAGGTGCAATATCTTTCAGAAAATGGGAAAGATGGATTAGTAACTCACACCGATGCGGCCGGACTTTATGCCTTTGAGAAAACATCTTACGCCAATGGTAAAATTGTAGCTCGAGCAGAAGGATTTAAAGAGTTTTCGTTCGCAAGCAGCGAATTCACTGCCAAAGGTGGCACAATTGAATTGGCTTCGGAAAATGCCACGCCCGAAAAACCTGCCACAGAAATTGATTTGAATCCAATTGAATTTGTTTTTGCTAAGCACACCATTAGTAAATCTGAATTGCCCCGTTTGGAGAAATTAGGGAAATACCTGAACAAAAATCCGAATGTTAAGATAGAAGTTACGGGCTGCACCGACGACACCGGCCACGACAAAGCTAATAACGAGTTAGCTAAAAAACGGGCTAATCAGGTAAAGAAATTTTTAGCTGCAATGGGTGCTCCGGATGCTAATATCAGCACAAAAACAGCAGCCAAGCTACCTGTTGATACTAACTGCAAAGGCAATAAGGCTTGTATGGAAAAATCGAGAAAAGAAAACCGTAAGGTTGAGTTGAAGTTGGTGAAATAGTATTGGGTGGGTTAAAAAGAAAACAGCTCTTATTTTGAAAGTGTTTCGTTAGACCACTTTCAAAATTCGAAGTTGTAAATACCTGCAATCATACTTAGTTTTAGAGCAAATCTATCCCTTCTGCATCTGCACTTCAGAGCCAAGACCTAAAAATTTTCGGCGACCTAATTGTGTTTTTGACAGTTACTCTCCTTGAGGACATTTCCATATTAGACCGTTTACAATCTGTTTCTCAATCACAAATTCTATCTTCTCGGCACACTACTTTATTTATAACTCTGTAGGTTTTTGCTCTGAGTTTTATGGAATCAACTGTTGTTTTGTCTTTTTCGAGTTTAGCAGCAAAGTGTTCATCAATCTTCCACACTTCGTCACCAATCAGCATATAATTGTGGTGAAGAAAGGAAGGCTGAGAAGTGTTAAACAAACTTAGTGAAAATGATTTATTGTTTCGATAAACGGCCGAAGTGTCTAAGCCCGAGCCCATCCAATGTTGTGAATATTGAAATTTAAGTCCATAATTGCTTTTCAAAAGTTCGATTAGGGAGGGTACAATATCAATATGGCTGCATAAACCCTTAAAGGTGCGACTGTGCTTTAATAATGGGGAATAGATGATCAAAGGCACATGATATAAATCAATCATACTCCTGCTGGGAATATCGTCGGCTACACGATGGTCGCCGGTGATAATAAATATCGTGTTGTTAAACTCCTTCCGCTTTTTATAGATATTGAAAAATTGCTGTAAAGCATCGTCTGTAAACACTGTAGCGGATAATACCCCTTTGTTTATGGTTTTTACTATTTCGTTATAATTCTTATTTCTAGGGGATAAGCGTTTTCGCAAAAAAGCCTCTTCTTTATAATCGTCCGTAAAAAGTTCGAACGGACTATGGAGCGAAAGGGTAACATAGGTGTCCAAATACGGGTTATTTCCGGTGGTGGCATCTACTATTTCCTTAGCCTGATTGAATAAATCTTTGTCGTTATATCCCCAGCCTAAGGTGCCGTTTGTGTGCACAAGTTGATGATATTTATTGGTGTTGAATTTGGTTGCATCCAGCATATAATCAATGCCCTGCTGACTGGTATATCCCATTAAATTATCAAAACTGGGCTCGCCGCCATAGAAAAACCGGGTTCGATAGCCATTTTGCTCCACCAAATTTAAAATGGAATTGTGTTTGGGATACGCTTTTTGATTGGGAAATCTATGCTTCATATTAATGATACCTCGTTCCTGAGGGCCATAAACAGAAGAGGCCAAAATGTGTGGTAGTGCACCATATGAAAACTCGGCGTTGCTAAGGAAATGGTCCCAATACAAGCTATGGTTTATCAAGGAATCTACAAAGGGAGTAAAATGACCGACATAAGTATTCTTTCCGCAAAACTCGCCGGAAAGTCCCTCCACAATCAAGAAGACTATATTGGGTTTGGTTTCTGAACTATCAAAGAATTGACCAAGCACATTTGGATACTGCTCATTGTGCAACAAGGGATATTGTTGAGAGTAATAATTAAAGCCGGGGTTTAGCTTTTGGAAATCTTTAATGTATTCAGATATTTCCGCTTTTGTCAAAAGTTTGTCTGCGTCTTCTTCGGCTTTTGCCTTGTAAATTGAATTAGCAAAATAAACCAGTTTGTTGTTTCCCGCATAATAGTCATAATAGCTTGGGAAGAATTCAACCGACTTTTGAAAATGGTTAAGATTTTTGAAAATTACTAGAAACAGTATTAAATACACTGTAACTAAAACATTTTGCACCCTTGGCAACAGAATCACTTTATTAAATCGAAACAGGAAAAACCAAGCTACCGGAACGGGAATCAATAGATACATCAGCCATACATCGGCACGCTGCAAGGATAGCTCGGCCGAACTAATTTGTTTTATTTCTGCATAAGATACTTGCAAGAATATATTGCTAAGCAACTCGCCGGTAGTCAGGAAAAACTGAGAGAAAATGATGTGTAGAAACACAATCAGTAAGGCATAAATCCCATACAACAATGCAACCAATCGGCTACTTACAAATGCTACAATTAAAAAAAATGGAAGTAGTAAAAAGGAACTTGCAAACACAAAAAAGGCATCGAAATTCAGCCCACTCGTAATTCCAAAAATGGAAGGTAAAGCATGGGTTGAAAATGTCAGATATAGTAATTCATATACCCGAATCATTACTAAACCCACCAATAAAGCAGCAAATGCAACTATATGGTTAGTTAATTTGAGACGAAAAAGTTGTATAATCTTATTCAATATCTACACTTCCTATGCACTCAACAAGGCCCAAGCTTCTGCTACTTTTCCATTATCTAACAACATTCCTGCTGCTTTATGAAAGCTTTCTTCCGCAGAAAAATTAGTTGCAACAGGCAATTCGGAAACATTGGCCAACTGAGCCCATTGATTCCCGGTTAAAACCTTGCTTTCCCGAATAGCTTTTGGTAATTTATCGAAACCAATCCCAAGCTTTGTATTCGGTTTCTCTACCTGAAATAAAGCATCACCCGAAGCCCGTACATACCAATCTCCTCCAAGTCGGCCTACCAAATCAATTTTATGTTGATCAATGCGGCCATCTTCGTTTAAGACACTTTTCGACACGTGAATTTTTAGCACTTCGCAAACAATTAGGTTTCCCGCACCGCCTTCCGTTCCTGTGTAGATTATGTCTAGTACTTTACATTCCAACTGCACCGGGCTTTCCTTTACCCGTGGTGGTTTCACCATTTCAGAAGCTAATTCTGTAAACCCTGCTTTTTCAAATTCATTGTCTCCTTTAGGATATTCGCAACTGCTAAGTGAAGTTTGCTGCACCATGGCGTAATTCACCACGTTGATAACCACCTCGGGAACTTCCTGCACATTTTCGAGCGTATGCTTTATAGTATTGTCTCGTACCCGACGAGCTGGGGAGAAAATAGCAATTGGGGGATTGGAACCGAAGACATTAAAGAAACTGAACGGGGAAAGATTGACATTTCCTTCCTTGTCAATTGTGCTTGCAAAGGCAATCGGTCGAGGTGCAACTGCACCTAATAAATAAGCATGCAATGCTGCAGAGGGCACTTCGCCGGGGGTTATAGTTTTAAAGGACATATTGTGATGCTACTGGGCGAATTACTTAATACTCTATGTCTAAATCCAATTTATCCTTCAAGGCTTTCAGCAAGGGGTTAAGTTCTATCATCTTTTGATATTTCTCTTTGGGGCTGAGGAGTTTCTTTTCAATATCATGGGGTTGAACAACCTCTAAAATTAAATTAAAAGCCGGGATTCCAGTTTTCTTCCTCAAAAAATCAACCATTTCCTGCTTTTCGGGTGTGGCATCTTCAAGTTGCGAACTGTTATCTAACCGTAATACATATATGTCCTTTTCCCGCTCTTCGGGCGTTTTCCGTAATGCATTCGAGATAGAGATTTTGCCCTTTTTGTGCATATATTCGGCCAACTCATCCCAAACTGAATCAACACCGGCAAACATTTGTCCGCTAGATTCGGCCACCTGCGAGATTTCTTCGTTAGGAACAGAGTTAGGAATGGTTTGGCCAGAAACGTAGGAATTTACCGACTTTAACTGAGGCTTGAATGCTCCTAATTTATAGCCCTGATTAGCGTAAACCTGTGGCTTTGGCTTTTTATCGAGAGAGGAAGTGATGGTGCCAAATTGCGACGCAACATCAGGATTCGCTTTTTCGGTAATCGGCAATAAAAATGTGGGTAAACTGTCTTCGCCACTTAGTTGGGCGGGCGACAGAATCAGGTTAATTTTTTTTTTCGGTGGTCGAAACTTGTTCGCCACCTGCACCATAACTGCAAAGCTGCATAAGAGCTAACTCCACCGTAAGTCGCTGGTTTTTACTGGTTCGATAGGCAGAGTCCGCCCGGTTGGTAATTTCTAAACAAGCCAGAATATAACGGGCATTGCACAATTGGCTTTGGTTTAGATACTTTTCTTTGATGTTTTGCCCCACTTCCAAAAGCTTCAAGGTTTCGGGGTCGAGGCATACCATTAGGTTGCGAAGGTGAGTCCCAAGCCCGGTAATGAACTGGTGACCATCGAAACCGTTTCGCAAAATTTCATCAAAAAGCAAAAGGCTGTCGGGAATTTTCTTACCGATAATGGAATCAACTATCTTGAAATAATAATCGTAATCAAGAATATTGAGGTTATCAATTACGGCTTTGTAGGTAAGATGATTTCCGGCAAAACTTACCAACTGGTCAAACATGGAGAGTGAATCCCGCATGGCACCATCGGCCTTTTGAGCAATAATATGTAAGGCATCGGAGTCGGCCTGAATATTTTCGCTTTTTGCCACATATTCTAAATGTTTGGCAATGTCATCAATGCTAATTCGGTTAAAATCGAAAATTTGACACCGGCTGAGGATGGTTGGTAAAATCTTGTGCCGCTCGGTGGTGGCCAATATAAAAATGGCGTGCGGTGGTGGTTCTTCCAGTGTTTTCAAGAAAGCATTAAACGCCGCCTGACTAAGCATGTGTACCTCGTCGATTATATAAATACTGAACTTGCCCACCTGAGGTGCGAACCTTACCTGGTCAATCAAACTCCGTATATCGTCAACTGAATTGTTGCTGGCTGCATCCAATTCATGAATGTTAAACGAATGGCTATTGTTGAATGAAGTGCAGCTTTCGCATTGGTTGCATGGCTCGGTGTCTTCACCCAAGTTCAGGCAATTTATGGTTTTGGCTAAAATCCTTGCACAAGTGGTTTTCCCCACTCCACGCGGCCCGCAAAACAAAAATGCCTGAGCTAAATGCTTGTTTTTGATGGCATTTTTGAGGGTACTCGTAATGCTTAACTGACCCACCACATCGTTAAAGGTGGTAGGGCGGTATTTACGAGCCGAAACAACAAAATTGTCCATCGGGTCAAAGGTAGAATTAATACGCAATATCCCGTAATGCTTATTCCATTAGTTATATTACAAATTGCACATTTCGCCTTGAATACTCAATCAAACATATTTCGGTGGTATTTAATTTTTGCAATTCTCTGCATTGTCGGGAAAATACTTGCTGAAGGTAACGAAATAGGCTATAGCATTATTCCAAATTAACACTTCCTCCAAATGCCCACTTTTACTGTTGCCTCAAGCATTGCCAGGCTTTTACTGAAACAAATGCTGCGGCGAGCAAGTCGCTTCAAATATGTGCGAAGCGTTAGATTATTCCGCTCTATTCGGTTTATGCCTCGGTGGCGGTTGTTATGTTTTTTTCTTGGGGATAAGCGTTTCATAAATTTCCAATTTATCGGTAGTGATTCAGGCAGCATCTGAAAGCAGAAGCGTATCAATTATCGGTTTCAGCATTCGTTTGGTGCGGTTTCCCACCCGCAAGTCCACCACCTTTCGGGTATCTTTATCAAGGGCATAAGCCACCCAGCATTCATTTTCTTTGTTTCCTATAAACGTTCGTAGTTCACCCACTTCATAACTTTTACCCATTGTAATGGGCGGTAGAACTATCGCTTTAGCTATTGCCTTTATGCGAGCTATTACCGTGGTAGAGGAAATACCCAAAAGCCTTGCTATACTATTAACCTGAGTTCGGGTTAAGCGGCGAGTTGCAATTGCAGATTTTACATTTTCAGACGTTTTGGATTAGTTTCCTCAACGTGTTGTTTAATAAAAGGCTTTTTAGGGAAGAAAGAATAAGCTGCAATAGTGGCTAAGATGTTGAGCAGAAATCCAGTTAAGGAACGATGTCTAGAGTGTTCTAGCTGACATATATTTTTAAGTTCGTCATTAACCGTCTCGATAACCGAAGGTTTCCTCAACAGTATTCTTTCTTCGTTGCTCAAGGCTACCGATTTCATATTTCTCCATACTGCTGTAATAAGTTGGATAGCATTCCCCCAAAGCAAATCGCTCAATGCTTTTGAGATGTAACCCTTGTCGCCCAAGAGTTTTCCAAATAAATTCTTAGTCATTTGAGTGATTGCTTCCATATTTCTGTCATCTGTATTTCCTTTGGATATGTAGAACGAAAGTATTTCACCTTTATCGTTGATTATTATGTGCAACTTGAAGCCAAAGAACCATCCCATGGAGGATTTTCCTCTTTCGGCAATACCCTTGAAGGTTTTGTGGCGTGGTATGCGTTTATTGTGGCAAACCCTTACAACAGTGGAATCTATAAAGCTAATTCCCGTGCATTCACCTCGGCAGCAATGATGCAGGAAAAGCATAAATACAAGGGCGTGACGGTGGCTAAGTGCAATGAAGCGGTTGTAGGAAACCAAGTCGGGGAAATCACCTTTTAAATGCACTTGCACATAGTCGATATAAAAGTGCTTGAAATTCCTGAATTGCCCGCCGTGAAAGGCGATAAGCAGGGTGATGATTTCCGAATCACAAAGCCTGTGGCTCTGTTTCGGGTCTTTATATCCGACCCAATCAGAAACTGTGGGGCATTCAAATATTCATCCCTGAAAATCTTGCAGAAATCATCATCCTTGACAAAAGTTTCTATAATTTTATCCAGTAGCATTGGTTTTAGTGTAATTATTTGCTGTTTGCACTACAAATATAACTAACACCAGTGCTACTATTTTACTGACAAACAATAAGTTGTTGATAATTTAAAACGGATAACCTTAACCCGAACTCAGGTTAATAGTCTGAATTATGACCCTTTCAGTGTCAAAAATCTTAACTTAACAATATTGGGTCTTTGCCAGTCGCCTTCTAAACAAAGGTTTTATTCCCTCGCAAATTCCAAATTCCCCATTGACATAGTTTTCCTATTTTTGCCATCTTAGAAACAATTGATTGCAATAATTTGATGTTCCACAGTGGCGGTAGTTTTATGAAGAAGGGATTTGTTGCGTTTTTGTTTGTTTTTTGTTTGGCCCAAATTGCAGCAAATGCACAACCGCTTTCGGTTTCTTCGGTTTCGAACGATGAATTGTGCTATGGTGCAAACAATGGCGATGTGGTTTTTTCGATTGTTGGCACCAACCCGCCTTTTGCCCTTAACTGGATTGGAGGGCCGGCAAACTTGGGAAACACAGAAAATTACCCTGCCGCTGGAAATACAACCTTATATACAAACCTACCTCCCGGAACGTATGATATATCCGTTACAGATAATCTGGGTGTAGCTTTTCCTTTTTCGTTTACGATTTTACCCGTTGTTTCACCTTTGGTAGTTCAAGTAATTAATCCTGTTAATATTGGCTGCGGTGGTACTCCTGGCGGTGGTACAGCCGATGTAACCGGAGGAACAGCTCCATATACTTATGCATGGGATAATGGTGAACTTACTCAAACTGCTACAAGCCTTACTGCAGGGACTCATCAGGTAGATGTTACCGATGCGAATAGTTGTCCCATTGCAAGTGCATCGGTAACAATTACCAATAATGGCGGCCTCAACTTTTCAATATCCTCCACGCCCATTTCGTGTCAGGGAGCTGCCGATGGAACAGCAACCTTAACGGTTAATAATGGCGTTTTGCCCATAACTTACAATTGGTCAACAGGTGATACTGGACCAACAATTATAAATCAAGGGCCGACTCCTCCTAGTACTCCAGTTACTTGTATTGCTACTGATAATACAGGTTGTTCAACACCTATTCAGAACTTTACTTTTATCGACCCATCCAGCATGACGGTTGGCATTTCGGTTACGAATGTAAATTGCTTTGGCGATAACAGCGGAGCCGCAGTGGCACAGGTTACGGGGGGAACTTTTCCTTATAGTTATTTATGGGGCGGTGGCCAGACTACTAATCTTATCACCAACCAACCCATAGGCCCCGTTTCTGTAACCGTTACTGATGCCGGAGGTTGTTCGCCACCAACAGTAAATGCAGTGATTACTCAGCCATCGCAGCTAGCGGCTAGTATAGGTAGCTTTTCCAATGCTACCTGTTTTGGTTATTCAGACGGTCAGGCCACTGTTGTCGCTAATGGTGGCACCCCTCCTTATGTATGTAATTGGTCTAATGGATTATCTGGGTTTGCGTTAACTACCCTTCCACAGGGGGCGGTGAATGCTACTGTAGTTGATGCTAACGGTTGTACGGCTCCTCCCCAAGTTGTGGTAATAAATGAACCCGCTGAATTAGCCTTTACCATTAGCAATAGTGTGGGCGGTAGCGGTAGTTTTACCGACACTATTTGTGCCGGAAATTCGATTGACCTCACTGCTAATCCGGGTGCGGGAGTACCCGCCGTAACATTTACTTGGGACAATGGCCCAACAACAGCTACACAAACCGTTTCTCCGAATGTTACAACTACCTATCAGGTTACGGCTTCTGATGGGGTTTGCCAAAGTCAAAGCCATGATATTACCGTTATTGTTCATGAAATTTTAGATTTAAGCGTTCCTGCCAATGTGGCTACTTGCAGCGATGTGCCTTTTTCCTTAAGTGCTTTGGCGACAGGCGGCGATCGCAATTATACCTATACTTGGGATAATGGTGTAGGGCCGGGGCCGGGGCCGTTTATGGTTTCTACATCCGTTCCTACAATTATAAACGTTACCGTTACCGATGGCTGCAATTCTACCCCGGTAACCAAACCGATAAACGTAACTGTAAATCCTAATCCAACTGCATTTTTCACCCCTGACACTACTACTGGCTGTTTGCCTGTAGCGATAACTTTTACTGATTCCAGCTATATTTCAACAGGAATAGGAAGCGTAGTTGCTTGGAAATGGTATCTTGGTGAACCAGATTCATCCTTTGACCAATACCCCTTTCATCTTTACGAAACTCCCGGAAAATATACCATTAGCCTCATTGCCATTTCAGATCAGGGCTGTACTGATACCTTGACAGTGGACAGTATGATTAGTGTTTACCCTTATCCGGTGGCAACATTTACCGAAAGCAACGAAATAGTGGATATGATTGACCCGGTGGTAACGTTTTCAAACAATACCATTGATGCAACGCAGTATTTATGGCAAATAGCCGGCGATTCTATTACGGATATGTCGCCTACCTACACCTTTAAAGATACGGGAACATTTTCCATTCTACTCACCGCTACTAATGAAGGGCAATGCTCCGACCAGCTTATGAATCGGGTAACTGTACGTTCCTTTTATGCTATTTATATTCCAAGCACGTTCACCCCCCACGATCCTGATTTAATAAACGACACCTTTGGCCCAAAAGGGCAGGGAATCCGGGAGTATGAAATGAAGATTTACGACCGCTGGGGAAATCGAGTTTTCAGAACCAAAAACTTTGAAGAGCCCTGGGACGGAACTATTACCGACACGGGCATTGAAGCATCGCAAGGCAATTATATTTATGACATTTTTGTTCGGGATGCCAATGGTAAACAGCGATTTTACGGGGGTAGCATTAAGCTGATTAAATAAAAGCTGTTTATCTCTGAAAAGTTCAAATTGTTTATTGGACTACTTTGAACTAGGTGTTGGTTCACAGCCCAAAAATACTGTCAAGCGGTTCAATGGGTTTATCCTTGTAAGCAGATAAATTGCTTGCCAAAACAGTCAGACCACAAGCCAAAGCTTCCATCACACTCAGTCCTTGCGATTCGGCCTTAGCCGGATGAAAAAACACATCGGCAGCCTGATACCAAAGTGCCATAGTTTCGGGATTAACTACAAATTCCAACTGACGAACATTTTCAAAAGCGGTCAACTCTTTTACATTAGCCGTTCCGGCAAAAATGAAAACCACGTCCTTTCTTTCTTTGTAAAAATTAAGGACGGTAAGCACTTTTTCAAAATCTCGATAAGCATTTTGGGGGAAATATTTTCCATTCAACAACACTACTTTTATGTCTACCGAAATGCCTAATTGCTGCCTTGCCAGTTGTTTGTCACCTTTCTTAAAAATGGTCAAATCAATGGTGTTTGGAACAACGGAAAACTGATGATGTGGGAATGCTTTCCGAAAATCTTCCTCTTGGTGCTGAGACACTAGCTGCCAGTGAATATCGGAACGTTCGATGCTTTTTCTTTTTATAACAAATTCTTTCCCCGTCGCTCCGTTCATAATAGCAGGGTAACGGCTATGATCGGGACAAGCTTTGCAGCCCGTTTCCAAGCCTTTGCAATCCATCTGAAAGGCACAATGTCCGGTGAGGGGCCACGAGTCGTGAGCTGTCCAAACAAGTTTATGCTTTTGCGAAAGTTTGGGCAATTCCTTCAAATTAAAATAACCGCCGTGTAGATTATGCAGATGAATCATTTCTGGCAAAAAGCCAATGTTCTTGAAATGCTGCGATAATGAAACATTATATCGAGAATTTTTTCCATTTTGAATCTTGCATTTATGCAAAATTGAAAAAGGAAATACAGGTTTGGGCAATTCAAACACAAAAGGGAGCAGGGTTTGCTTTATGGTGACAAATAAACGGGCATCGTGCCCTTCCTTACGATAGTTTTCCAAAGCAGCCACGGCTACCTTTTCTGCACCTCCGCCTTGGTCGGTATAGTTTATCAGGGCTATTTGCACTGCGGATGAATAAGTGGAAAATCGAGGCCAAGGTTTACCGTATTGTATATTCCCGGAATGGGTGCTAAGGTGTGAGCCGCACCCGGCCCAAAACCAATGTTCTCAATTAGGTTTCGGTTTGGAATAATGCATTTCCCTTTTCGAGCCAACACCGCACACTCCCATCGGTAGCCCCAGGAATCTATCTTTCCGTCAAAAGTTTGCTGATACTGACTGAGTTTGTGCTTGTACACATCGCCCGAAGCTTCTGATAAGTATAGGTCATGCTTGAGTTCCTTCCAACTTTTCATTTCGTAATCAAAATTCTGCCATGCTCTCCGCCAGGTTGCCCATCCCCAAATATTGCTGAGGTTTATGGTGCTGTAACTGCATCCGTTTTCTGCATAGCCGGTTTTGTTATTTCCCGAAACCATTAAAATGTTTTCATTGCTTTGATGCTTTTGCAGCATTTCATCGCAAAACCGAAAGAAATCCGGGTGAGGCAGAGTATCATCTTCTAAAATAACGCCCTGTTCTTCCTGCTCAAAAAACCACGAAATTGCTTCTGAAACCGCTTTGCCACAACCTAAGTTTTCTGTTCGGTTAAGCCGCTTTACTTCGCAAGGCCAATCAATCTTTAGCGTGATTTTTTGCACCTCCTTGCATAGCTCTTCCTCCCCATGTTTCGGGCCATCGGAAGCAATATACAACTTCTTGGGAGCAGCCAGTCGAATAGCCTCCCACACCCGCTTGGTTTGCTCAGGGCGGCGGTAGCAGAGGAAAAGAATGGGTGGCGTTTGATTTAACAACGGTCAAAGCTGCTATTTCCCTTTTCAAACACGGCAGCTACCCATTTATTCTTTTCGGAATTGTGCAGGAAGGCGAAACCGTATTGGGTAAATTCATTAATCAAAACGGCTAAATCTTCCAGATAGAATCCACTTAAAATCAATGTACCGCCAGCTTCGGTAGATGCTGAAAGTTCCTTAGCCATATCTAAAAGAATATTCCGGTTGATATTTGCAATTACAGTATTAAACTTTTCCTTTCCAAGCTTCTCTTTTCCGCCCATCAATACTTTAGTTTTAGTACACTGATTGGCGGCAATATTTTCTTGTGAATTAATCAGACACCATTCATCTATGTCAATAGCCAAAACTGATTTAGCTCCCAGCTTTTCTGCTAAAATTGCCAAAAGTCCGGTTCCGCTGCCCATGTCTAATACCGTTTTTTGTTTGAAATCCAAGTTTAGCATTTCAGCAGCTACTAGGGATGTGGTTTCGTGATGCCCTGTGCCAAACGACATCTTAGGTTGTATCACAATTTCATACTTAAAATCGGGTTTTGAGGGATGAAACTCTGCTCTAATGTAAAGTTGTTGGGCAATTTCTACAGGTTGAAAATTCCTTTCCCACTCTTCATTCCAGTTTTGTTTGGGGAGAATTTTTTCTCGCAAAGCAATTTTTACCTTCTTTGCATAACGTTCAACTATTTGTTCGGGCAAATCTTTTATGTACAGCTTTTCGGGAATGTAGGCCGTAAAGCCCGATTCGGTATCTACAAAACTATCAAACCCAATATCGGCAAGTTCGGTAACGATAACATCGCTCCAAGGATCACGGGGGTTGACAGAAACTCTAAGTTCTATGTATTGCATAAGGGGATTGAAAAGAAATAACTAACTCATTTAGACTTGTTCTTTTATCCTTTTTCTGCGTTGTGAATTTTGCAAAGAGAAGCATGGCTATTAGCGGCAATCACGTCTTGAAAAAGAACAAAATTACATCGCCTACTTTGAGCAACTTATCTCTTTACAATCCCCCTAGACCTTTCACTAATCTTCGAAGAACCAGTCAATGAGTTCGTTTGTAAAGTCGGCCGAATAAAGTTTGCTTCCGGCTTTGTGCTTCTTGATGATTTCGTCTACTTCCTTACTCGTAATTACGCCATCATTATCAATATCCACTTTGCGGAAGTTGTCCGGAATTTTCCGGCGTTTTGATTGAGCTTCTTTCACTTCTTCCAACTTAACAATTTTCAGAACACCATCTATATAAACACCTTTAGAAACCCCGTAGTCAATAATCTTAGCATTCTTCATTTTTGAGTTATAGAACTCAATCATATTGAATAAGTCTTCGGAAGTAATTTTCAGCATTCCATCAGTAAACATATCAATGGCTTTCAAAATCTCATCGCCTGTAAGCACTCCATCTGAATTAAAGTCGAAGTTTTTGTATTCAGCAGGCACTAAGTCAGCTCCTTTTGCAATTGTTTTTCCTTTTGGGGTAGTTGTTGTTTGTGTTTCTGTGCTTGCTGCTTTAGTTTCGGTTTTTGAAGCAGTTTCGGTTTTAGCTGTTGCAGTAGTTGCTGGGGCAGTCGCAACGGTGTCAGCTTTGGGCTTAGTTTCTTCCCCTTCTTTGCCTTCCACTTGTTTGCTCACAATGGTTTCAATAGCTTTGCGTTCTTGCGGCGTTAGCATTTCAGCATCGGGTTCAGTAGCGGCGGCTGTTGTTTCGGTTGATTTTGTTTCTGTAGTAGTAGCTGATTTCCTTGTTTCAGCAGTTGGGACAGCAATTTCAGCTTCCTTCGCTTTTGCTTCGGTTTCAGCTTTCTTAGCTTCCTCCTGTTTGGCTTTTTCGGCAGAAGAAATAATTGGAATGCTTACACCTTTCTCGCTGTTGGGGATAACTGGGGCAGAGTTAGCTAATTTTTGGCGGTTGTCATAAGCTTGGTCAATGGCTTTAAACAGGCTGTCAATCTTGGCTTCATCTTCTTTTGAAAGTACACCACGAGTGAGACTATCAATCAAGCCTTGTTTGAAGTTCTTAACCGGAGCTCCATAAATCCGCATTTGGTTAGCGAATACTTTTTCAATTTGGTCGTGTTGCAAAGCCACTGAATCCTTGGGTTGGGCTAATGCAATAATTGAATCGGTTATGTTGCGGCCATCAATGGTAACTGGTGGAAGTGGCTGGGTGGATTTTTCTTCTTCATCACGGAAATCTTCAATTCCATCATTATCATTATCAAGCGGACAACCTGTTTTGGAAATTATTACACCTTTGGGCGTGGCTGCACACTCGTCTTGAAAATCGGGAACACCATCTTCATCGCTGTCTTTGGTGTCAATATCTACAAACAAACTATCGGGAAGATTTTCAAAGTACTTCTCTTTTTCTTTCTTGGTTTCCTTGAATAGGTTGAAGCTAACATTGAACGAAGTGAATAAGAAGTTGTCAGGTCCTTTTTTTCCTTTCATTACTCCCGTTCCCTGGTCGGTAACGTTATCCACTAAATTGGTGAAATTGTAATAGTATGTTGCTCCAAGTTTGAAAGTAACTCGTGGGCTAACGCGGAATAATGCTCCGAATTCAATGGGCACGGAGAAAGCCAAGGTTGAATATTTACCTCTTTTTTCGGTATTTAAGGTTCTTAGGTCGGTTTCGTAAGAGTAATCGCGGGTGATTTGTTTTGCACTTTCGGCACCATTGGCAGTTTCGCTCATGTTGCGGATACTGCCATCACTCCAGTAGTTATAAGCTGCACCGTTAGCATCTTTCATATCGGTTTTGCTATCGAAGTTAAAAAAGCCAACTCCCAAACCTACAAAAGGCTGCAATACTTTCGGTTTTTTGTATAAATTGTTGAAGTTATACATCACGTTTACGCTTCCCAAAAAGAGATTTGACTGAAAATTTAGGTTACGGGTTTCAGTTCGTTCGTTGATAGAAATTCGTCCGGCAACGGCCTTTACATATAAATTAAGGTAACTATTTATATTACGTTCAACGGTTAATTCTGCTCCCGAGCTGCTAGTAAAGGGATGGCTAAAGGTGTTATCACGCACATCGCCGAAATAGGTAAAGATACCGTAGCCCAAACCGATACGGGGCATTTTTGAGGCTTCACGCCCGTCATACGCTGAATTTAGTGGTTGTGAGAACCCTTGAATGCTCAGGGTGGCCAACAATAAAAACAGAATTGAAGTGAGTAAAAATCTTTTCATTCCTAATTTATAAACCATTTACAAAATTCCGCCAAAGTAGATATTTTTCAAATGCTTACAACGTTATGAACAAATTTCTAACAATTTTAGCTGAAAATTGCGACATTGCCGCCCAAAATCAATGCCATCAAGCCGTTGTGAAACTGTATTTCAACTTTCTTATTCTATTTGGAATTAGCCTTTCTGCTTTCGCTCAGACTACCATTGGCGGAAAGTTAAATGGCGGAATAAGTATATTAGCGTCGAAGAACTCCAATTCAATTCTGCGAACGGAGAAATCGCTGCCAATGCCATCGGTATAAAAAGGTTTCCTTTTTAAATTTCATCTACGGAAAACTGCATACACGATCTAAATATCAAAAACGTTGCAGTAGCAGTAAAGAATAGGTGGGTGTAAATTTGTAATTTTATCCATCTATATTCAGAGCTATAAAACGGCGAGCTAAACTGCAATTGGTATAATATTGCAGCAAAATCAGAGTCTGAACTCGCTTAAAATTTCTCTCCGTTTATGCCCCGATACCTTTCCGCCGACTATATTTTTGATGGAGCTAAAATGCACCGCAATTCTGTTCTGGTGCTTAACGAAGAAGGCCAGGTAATAAGTCTTTCGTCCGAAGAGGAACAAGGCGAAACGCCCGAATTTTTCAAGGGAATACTCTGCCCGGGTTTCATCAATTCGCATTGCCACTTGGAGTTGAGCCATTTGAAAGGAAAAATTGAAAAGGGGAAAACGCTTCCGGGCTTTATTAAAGAAGTTGTTCCAAAACGCCTGGCTTCAGGTTCGGAAATTGATGCGGCTATTGTGGCTGCTGAAAAAGAAATGCTTGACGACGGCATTGTGGCTGTGGGCGATATATGTAACAGCGAAGCTACTTTCCCACGAAAAGCAGTGAGCGAGTTGGTGTATCATTCCTTTATGGAAGTTTTTAGTCCCGACCCTGCAAAGGCCCATGATATGCTGAATTTGGGGAAAACCCTGCAAAGCCGGATGAAGCAGATGTATCCTCAATCGGGCAGCTCTATAACACCTCACGCTCCTTATTCGGTTTCCGATTCGCTTTTCAAGTTGATAAACGAAAGCTGCTATGTGGATGATGGCCTCATTTCTATACATAATCAGGAAACGGTGAGCGAAGATGAAATGTTTGTTTCTGCCAGCGGAACTATGTATGAGTTGATGAATGCTTTTGGCAATGGAATTCCGCACTTTCGGGCATCGGGTTTTCGGTCGCTGCCTTCCACAATAGTTAAACTACCCCGATGCAGCAATGTTTTGTTAGTGCATAACACGTTCACTAATTCCGATGATATTGAGCGAGCATTAAAATATACTCCCCGTATCTGGTTCTGCTTATGCCCTAAAGCTAATTTGTATATCGAAAACCGATTGCCGGATGTGAACATCTTCACTTCCTATTCAGATAAAATAGTGGTGGGAACAGACAGCTTGGCTTCAAACGATACGCTGAGTGTTTTGGAAGAGCTTAAAACGCTAAAAGAGCATTTCCCTCAACTTAAAACCCAAATGCTATTGCAATGGGCAACTTCCAATGCTGCCGATTTCTTTGGCTGGAAAGAATTAGGAACTTTTAAAGCGGGTGCTTATCCGGGGGTGAACCACATTTCCACTGATGAGGAAGGGGAAATTTCCGCTTCGTCTAAAGTAAAAAGAGTTGGATAATTCTTTGGTTTCCCTATTCCTTCTTCACCACTTTCTTAAACGAAACACCCTCGCAATCTAACCTTATAAAGTAATTGCCTGCTGCAAAGTTTGATTTCTCTAAATCTACAGTTAGTTGATGGTTGCCTGGATTCAGGGTGGTTTTGTTTTGTGAATACACCACTTTACCTATAGCATCAAGCACATCTATTCGAACGGTTGATTTCTTTTTTAGGCTAAAATCCACCAAATATTTGCCAGGGGAAGGATTGGGATAGACTGTAAAGTTTCCTAAAACCTTCTGTTCTTCTATACCTTCGGGAGAAACGTATGTTTTCTTTAAAATAGTGAAATAGTCGGCAATAGTGTCGTCGGAAGCAAGGTAGCGACCACGGAGGGTGTCGTTGTTAATATCAACAATAAATGAACCGAAACAGGTGCCACACGCTTCGCCCCAATAAATAGCGGGGTGGCTGATAGGGCTATAGTCATTGCCTTCGCTAGCATTGCCCGAAATCACATAAACGGCACCTTTGTCTTTCATCGGTCCGTTTTTATACTTGATATAGGGTTCGCCTAAATCTTCCTTGCCACTAGTTCCATTTATTTTCATGGAAGGAGTAAAAGAAGAGGAGTTTCCGTAATGGCCATTAATGAGAAAGGTGCGTTGATAATTATGGTCGTGACTAACAAGTACTAAATCGACTCCAAATTTCTCAATAATAGGATTAAAGTGAACCCGCGAAGCCACACAAAACTGCTGCACTCCATCATCGGTGAAGTTATCCTGACCGCTATACGGTGTTTGGTGCCATAGTACTATTTTCCATTTTTTGGTAGTTGCAGCTAAATCAGCTTTAAGCCAATCTAGCATGGGTGAGGTAAATGAAGTGTCGGAATTGAAAAGACCTAACCAATTATAGGAAGAAACTAACGACCCAAGCTCTGAATTGAGCGATACGAAATGTGCATCGCCATAATCGAAGGAATAAAACAGTTTACGATTTGATGGCACTCCGCCCAATTCGCCATGTATGGGAGGGTCAATTATATCGAGGTAGGGGCCGCTATGGTTTTCGGGGTTTTCGTTACAAAAGGTGGGTTGCCAAGGGCAAATGCTATTGTAGTCGTGGTTGCCGGATGTGGATGCAAAGGGTAGATTCCAAAAGATATTTCCATAACCAAAAGTGCTATCGAAAACTTTGGTTTGAAACTCGGCATCGGTGCCATCGGAGTAAGCATTATCGCCTAACCATAGCCATAAATCGGCAGGTTTTTCTTTTTCGGCTAATCGTAAGTAGGAATCGCGAACATCGGCTTCGGCTTGGTTTCCATGTCCAAAATCGCCAATAGCCCAAAGGCGAAAGGAGTTTGGAATTGTGGTGTCGGGAGCTGTGGTGAAATGCAATAAAGAATCGGGCCCAAGCAAAACGGAAGAAGTGCTGCCGATGGTATAATAATAGGTGGTTTTGGGGCTGAGTCCGGTTAGTTTAACGCGGTGCTCGGTGGTGGATGTGGCATCATCGGTGGTGGTGGTGTTTGCGGCTATGGTTAATCCGAAATTTACTCGGCTATCGGTAGCCACATCGGTTCGCCAACGGAGAATAATGCTATTCTGGCCGGGGCTTTGCAAATAGGGGCCACGAATAAGGGATTGAGTGAAGCCCCTCCCGGCCTCCCCAAAGGGGAGGAGAAAAAATACAGCTAACGCAAGTTTTGTAAGGTTGATGTTTTTCATTGATGTGGATTGACTTTCCGGCTCAAAGATAATTGAACAGATTTAATTTAGGATTACCCTATTCCTTCATCAGCATTTGCCTGTAGCGTTTTGTAACATTGCTTACATCAAGCAAGTATGCTCCCGGGGCTAAGGTTTTATCAAGGCTAAGCTGGGTTTGTTTCCTATCTAATTTCATTTCCGAAACTAATTTCCCAAGGGTAGAATACACTTTTACAGTAGTGCTTCCTTCCCAGTCTTTCGGCAGTTCAATATTGAAATCGCCAGTGGAGGGATTCGGGAAAATGCTCAACTTTTGGGCAGAAGGATATTCCTTTTGTCCTACTATAACGGTGGTGGTATCCACAGTAAAATTAGTGCTATCTATATAAAAATTGCACACATCTATTACCCCAACATTGAAGGAGTCGGCACAGAAATTCAGATTAATTATTGAATCGTTAGCTGGGGTTAGGGTTGGATAATAAAAGCCGGTTTGGGGAATTCCGGCAATGAAAACCCTTATCCGATAACTGCCCTGAGGAAGATCGGTTGCACTATAATGATAGAGATGATTGAAAAGCGGCACCGAATCGGCATTGGTGGCTGTGTAGGGGGTGTAAACATTTGCCCCTTGAACGGAATCCTTTTCAATAACCACATCTATTAAGGGAATGGGGTCGTTGTTTGTTTCCACTTTCCCCGAGATGAAATCGTAAAGAAAAATAAATCCGCTAAGGCTTCCACCACCCGAATCCACTTCAGGATGCAAGAGATTAATGTCGGAATATTGCAAGCTGCATCCGGATGTAAATTCGAATGTTGCGGCGGTATCCCATCTGTAAACATCACCACTATAGGTGGGGATAACGTTACGGCCGGGCAGAATGGTGTCGTATTTAACCAACAAAATATAGGTTCCGGGCACAATGGAATCGAAGTAGAAATGGGGCGAATAGGGTGCGGAAATATTGAAGGTATCGGTATATATCCACTGAGTGCTATCGGTACTCACTTTCTTAATTAATACCACTTTTATGGTGTCGAAATCATTCATTGGCGGATATGCCCCATCTAAATTAACATAACCCGATATGTAACCCTGAGTTTCTACATACATGCTTGCGTGGTCGCTGGTTAAGGTATCGGAATAAGAACAACCCTTGGAGTCATAGGCACTTACTACATACAAATCATCGGGGTTTGGGGTAATGTAAAAGTTAGTGTCGTTAATGGTGGAATCTATGGCTTGGTTAAAGTTATAGAAATAGGGCGGGTTGCCACCATAGGAATTTATTACCACATTGGCCGGGCTGCCGAGGCAAAGGTTTCCAATCCAACTGCAATATATTCCGAAGGAACCGGGTTGGGTAATGATTACTATGGTGCTATCGGTATTGCCTTGCCCGTCGGTTATCACCATCGTGAAGGTATCCGGCCATAAGCCCTGAATGGGGAAATCAGTAATCACACTCTGATTTTGACCATGATTATATATTTTTTCGTAGGTGTAAGACGTTCCGGCAAGAACGAAGGTGGTGTCAATTTCGCCATCAGCATCTTCGTAGCAGGTAATATTGGTTGATGAAAAAGGGTTCACCACCGTAATAACTACTCTTCCGGTATCTAAACCAGCCGGAGTGTTTATATCACCTACCTTATAGTATAAGGTATCTGTGCCGTAAAAGCCCGGATTTGCTCGGTAGGTAATTATTCCGCTGGTTAAGCTCACGGTTGCGGTGCCGCTATCGGGCTGGTTGGTGATGCGGACTGAAGTCGGGTCGATGTTGCTATCTATATCGGTATCGTTAGCAATAACATTTAAGGTAATGGGCAATGTGCCCGCTGCAAATGCACTGTCTGGATTGGCAACTGGAGGGTCATTTGCAGCAAAATTGGTAATTATTACCCAGGCAGAAACACAGAAAGGGGTTGAATTATTGTCGCAGACTTGATATTCGATGGAGTCCATTCCGTTTTGATTGGGGAAAGGCGTGTAGGTGAGTTCGCCCGAAATGGGGTCAACTATTACGGTTCCCATCACTGGCTGCGTTAGGATGGTTAAGGAACTTGTATTAAAGGTGCTTGTCCCCTGAATATCGTTACCCAAAACTGCAATCAGTGCCTGAAAATCTTCGGTATTCAGCACCGTGTCGTTTACTGCCACTGGTGAGCTTCCAAATGTTTTATTGGGAGAATACAAAATAAAGCCGCAAAGCAGGATGAAGTATGTTATTAGGTTTCGCATTTTATTTTTTTGGAATAGGCAATATTAGGAAAAAATTGTACAAGGGGGTACAAGCTGAAGACGGGAAAATATCCGAAACCAAACAAAGTGTTTTTTCCAAAATCAAATTAAAAAATACTTACATTTGGCCTCTACTAATCCAAAAACAAAAACAAAATGAAGAAAATCTTACTCCTTGCAATTGTCAATTGTTCATTATCAATTTTCAATTCACATGCCCAATCCATCATCGTATCTTTTGCCGATGGCAGCAGCGAAAGCCACTTGCTGAGTAGCGTAAAAACCATTACTTACACCGGCGATGTAATGAACTTAAACCTCACGGGCGGTAGCACCCTGAGTTGGAATGCCAGCACGGTTAAAAACATAGAGTATGATATAGTTACGAATGCCCAACCTGCAACTTTCAACTCATCACTTTCAACGAAGGTTTACCCAAACCCCAGCCAAGAGCAGGTAACGATTGAATATACCCTGCCCGCTGCCGCTGAAGTAAGCATACAATTATTAGATATGCAGGGTCGCACAGTAAAGCAAAGCACTCGCGAGCAGCAAGCCGCCGGCAAGCACAGCTTAACTTGGGATTTGAATAAATCTACAACCCCAGGAAATTACCTGTGCCGGATAACAATGGGGAAACAAACAACTGTGAAGCAGTTGATAATTAACAATTAAAAGCCTATCCCCCCAACCCCCTTTCCCAAGGAAAGGGGGAGAAATACCCTTCGGCAGCCTATCCCCCCAACCCCCTTTCCCAAGGAAAGGGGGAGAAATACCCTTCGGCAGCCTATCCCCCAACCCCCTTTCCCAAGGAAAGGGGGAGAAATACCCTTCGGCTGAAACAAATCGTACATCTATTAACAATTAAATGCCAGACAAAATGAACAAGTTAATCGCAACCCAAATCAAAAACGAAGTCTTTAATCTTGCGTTAGCCGCATTTAACTCTCTTCCCTTTGGGAAGGGTTGGGGATGGGCTGCTGCCGCATTTTTTCTCCTCCCCTTTGGGGAGGCCGGGAGGGGCTTGAGCCAAACCTATATGAACATCCATCTATCGGACGGCAGCGTTACCCAGATAGATATTTCCACCATTGACAGTATTACCTACAGTGTTACCAATCCCGGGGTGCTGGCTACCATTACCACCGATGCTGCCACAGCCATAAACGGCCCAAGTGCTATGAGCGGCGGAAACATTACTGCCGATGGAGGCACAGCTATTACCTCACGAGGTTTATGCTGGAGCACCAGCCCAAACCCCACCACTGCTGATGATACTACTCTTAACGGAACAGGCGTTGGCAGTTTCTCTGATTACCTAACGGGTTTGAGTGCAAACACCACCTATTATGTTAGAGCTTACGCCGTAAACAGTGCCGGTACAGCTTATGGCAACCAACAAACCTTTACTACCGGAAACATCTTTACGCAAGGGGCTGGGGTTACGGATATTGATGGGAATTTTTATCCAACTATTGTTTTGGGAACACAGGAATGGATGCAGCAGAATTTGAGAACATCGCATTTTGCGAATGGGGATTCTATACCCAACGATACCGTTTATGAAAATTGGTGGATTGACTTGATGAATAATAACCCTGATTCGCTTATACATACAGTGTCTAATTTTAACGATAGTCAGTATGATAACCCTTATGGCAAATTCTACAATTATATAACAGCAAAAGACTCAAGAGGAACTTGCCCAACGGGATGGCATCTTCCCTCTAAAACAGAGTGGGTAACCTTGCTTGACTATTTAGACCCGAATACATATATTGACCCCAACTCAAATTATATAAGCCTCATTGCCGATGAAATGATTATGGAACAGGGTTCTACACATTGGTTGAGCGGTTGGGCTTACGGCACCAATACAAGTGGTTTCACAGCACTTGGAGCAAGTTTATATGCTCATAATTTCAATGTAGGGTCCGATACATATTGGTGGACTTCCTCTACCTTTTCTCCTACTTCATCGAGTACAGTAGGATTTGCACCAGCTTCAGGCGTTTCACGTATTTCTACTCTTAACTACATGGCAAATCGCACAGGCATTTCCATCCGCTGCATGAAAGATTAAAAGCAAAAGCTCTCTCTCTCCCAAAAGGCCAAATTGTCAAAAAGACGGTTTGGCCTTTTTTATTAATCCCTTGGCTAAAGCCGAAGGGCAATTGATGGCTGGCCCCGCTGAATTGCCCTCGGCTTTAGTCGGGGGATTAAAATATCTATATAGATGTAAGGCTATAGTCAAATTTCTTTATTTTCTATTTTAAACCTCAGTTTTTTAATAAATATAAACTTCATCATCTATTATTCAATAGAAATACTAAAGCATTTAATGTAATTATAGTCTATTTTTATAAAGATTCTGTTCAATCAGAGGCAAACAAACGATTTAGAATATTTATACATCAATTTAAATACATAGTCCGTTAAGGTAGAAATACTATTTTTTTAATTAATAATAAATATTTTAAAAATGATAATTATATACGTAGACTTTACTTTTCAATGGGGTTGATAGAAATATCATCAGTAATAGATAATTTTTATTAAAAAGCCCATTTTCTATGGTTTTTTGTTTTTTTATTCAAAAAAGCATTATTTTTGCCCATTCAAATTTTCTAACAAATGATACCATTACGCCGAAAATACAGCATGAGCGATGGAATGCTCATCGAAACTACTAACCGGGTACTCGTGGGGGCTAACCGCGACGTGGCTCAACTTACAAATTACAGCATCGACCAGCCTGCCATTGATGCTATAGCCCTTGCAAACGAAGGCTTCTCGGATTTGCCTACCGATATTGAGCTTAGCTCGATGATGGGCGAAGCCACCCTGGCCAAAAACACCAAACGCAAAGAAGCCGCCGATTATATAATGACCGAAGTAATGATGCGGGTAAGTATGGTGTATGGGCAAGACAGCCGCACCTATCAGCGGTTTGGCGTTAGCGATATTTACAACGAAACCGATGGCAACTTTTACATCCTCATAAAACGGGTGAAACGCCAAGCTACCGCCCTGCAAACCCCATTAGCCGCAAAGGGGCTCACGGCTACGCACATCACCACCCTCGGCACCTTCACCACCGATTTCGATAATCTGTGGGAAGCCCAAGATGAGGCTATAGACAACCGCGACCAAGCCGTAACCGACCGCATAGAAGCCGGAAACGCCCTTTATGCTGCCCTGCTCGAAGTGGCCGACCTCGGCAAGCAACTGTGGGACGGAGTGGACGAAAGCAAATACAACGATTATGTGCTTTACCCCAACCAAACCACCGCCCCCCAAGGCCAAGTGGTGGAAACAAGCGTTCCGTCAGGCCAGGTGGTAAACCTTTCACTCACCGCCCTCGAAGCCGATATGAACATCACCGCCGAAAACCTCGCCGCACAAGGCTTATTTATGTACTTCGCCGCCTCGCCCACCGACCTTCCGACCAACACCACCCCCGGTGCCGATGGTTGGATAGGCGGAAACTCATCGGCCACGAGCATCCTCAGCGATGCTGGCTATCTGGCTGGCGTGCGTGAATATGCCAATGTGTATAACCCCGGCCCAAATCCGGGAAGTGTGAGGGTAACGGTGGTGTAGGGGCAGAAAATTTTCTGCCCTAAGGGTAATGGTGGTATGATGGACAGAATGTTTTCTGCCCCCCCGTTCGGCTTAGCATGCAACCGCTATGCGTTAGCATCAGGCTATGCTTTGTATCTCGGGCCTCCAACCATTTTCATGAAAATAAAAAACGTAGCCTCATTAGCTGCGTTTTTTGTTTTCCCTAACTTTGCTCAACAAAATCAACACACATGCTGCAATCACTATCCATAGGCAATGAGAAATATGTAATAATGCCGGAAATAGAATATGAAAACTTGATTAAGAATTTATCCTTCCCGCCCGAAGTTACCGGGCATAGGCTTTTGTCAGAAAATGAAATTAGTGAAATCATTTCAAAAATGAAAAATGATACAGGCAAACCTATTACGTCTGAACAACTAAAGATTAAGATGAAATTATGAACCCCATTCCGGTAGTTTGGAAACCAATGGCTGTGAATGCTCTTGAGAATATTTATCAATATATTGACTTAGAGAAAAAAGCACCTCAAACAGCCAAAAAGTATATTTCTGCAATGATCGACTTTGCAGACTCTTTAGGCTATAGCAACTTAGTATTTAGCCAAAGCCAATACAAAGGATTTGACAAATTTAAAAGTGTACATTTCAGGAAAACCTACATATTCTTTTTTAAGCAAACTACAAAACGTCTTACAATTTGCCACATCATTCATGGAAAGGCTTTAAAGATGTAGTGATAAATGTTATAACTCATCATCCCTTAATCCCAAACACATTCGTTCTCACCCATTCTTTTCCCCAGTTTTCTAATTCAGCATCAGCCCAAAGCGATGGGAAGAATATACGTTTTTGGAAGCGGGGCGGAAGGTATTTTTGCCAGTTGGTGCCACCCGTTGCGGCAATGTCTTCGGGGTTTTTGTGCAGATATCGCACAGCAGATTTGTAATGTGCCAGCGGCCAGTTAATATTCACAAACACATCTATAAGCCGCAGGGCTTTCAGGAGTTTGGGGTTCTTTTGGTCCTCATCGCTAAGTTTTAAATATTGCTGCCAAAGGTTGCAAGTGCTCCGTTTCTCGGCCAGTTCTATCAGGGGTTTGGCGTATTTTTCTTCAAATTGCTTTAGAGTTAAGGTTTTTTGTCCGCTCGAAAGTTCAGTAGCTCCATATTGCCAGTAAATAACCTTAAACATTTCGGCAATATCGGGTTTTGTTTGGGTTTGAAAATCAGCCCGCTTGTCCTTCGCCACCAAATGAATAAAATCGGTAGCACAAATTTCAATCATCCTATACTGTGCACTTTGAAAACCACTGGCAGGCAGCAGCGACATCCTGAATTTCAGAAATTGCTGGGGCTCCATTCCGTCCACCATCACCTCAAACGAGGAGGTAAGAATATCGAAATAGCGGGCAATCCGTGTGGCCCGTTGGGTAAGAAAATCGAGCGTAATGTTTTCCTGCTTGGCTATTTGTTCAAATTCCAGCAAACAAAGTTTGAAGTACAACTCGGTAATTTGATGATAGATTATAAAAATTTGCTCATCGGGGAAAGGCGTTTTCGGGGCTTGCAAACTCAGCAAAGTATCCAAGCGAATGTAATCCCAATAGGTAAGGAAATCGGCATAGAGCAACCCATCGAGATAGGAGTTCAAATCCTGTCCCATAGCATTATACTTTTGTTCGAGCAGCTTCAGGCGGTTGGCTATTTCGGGCGAAATGGGGTTTTGTTCACTCATTTGTTCAGTTATTTTTGAGAATGAATTTCTTTAATGCTTTCAGGCATTGGTGGGGCTTTTCCAAGTATCCGATGTGTCCGCAATCGGCAATAACAGCCAAGGTGGAATTCGGCACTTTTCCGGCTTGCAAACGTAAACTTTCCAGTGGCACAGTTTTGTCGTTTTCTCCGGCAATAAACAGCACCGGCAAATTGCTTTCGGCCAACATATCCAAATAGCCCGGGCGGTCTTTCATTCCGTGCAAACAAGCCACTATCCCTTTGGCCGATATAGCTTGGGCGGTTTCTATCAAGGCCGCAATTTTCTTATCGTTCTTCTTCCTGAAATCAGCACTAAAAAAGCCTTCGAGCGTTACCTCCACATATTTCAGATGGTCTTTCTTCGCCACCTTTATGGCTTTATCCCGCACCTTTTTTCGGGCAGCATCGTCGGGCATGGCGGTGGAGTTAAACAAACAAATTCCTTTCAGCGATGCAGGATATTTTTGAGCAAAAGCCAAGCTCACATATCCACCCATGGAATGCCCCACCATAAAATAACGCCGCAAGCCCAAATGATGCATAACGCCATGCACAACATCAGCCATGAGTTCCATGGAGTGATAATAGCCAATATCTTCGGTTTGGCCGTGGCCGGGCAAATCAATGGTGATAACCCTGAATCGGGCAGAAAGCTCCTTTACATAATCGGCCCAAATGGTTTTGCTTTCTAAAAAACCATGAAGCAACACCACATTCGGAAAGCCCTTTCCCGAATCGGTATAGGCAATCCGGGCTTCTTTTACAATGCAGGTTTGCTCCGCTTTGGGGCTTTTCTTGTTCATCAACTTGGAACGAAATTCGAGGGTCAAAACAACAGAATTTTGTTGGAATGGGGATGAACTAAATTGAGAGGTTTTGAACAGGGGAAGTGGTATTAAAGTCAAACCCTTTTCAGAAAGGGCTATATCGTTTCTTAATCACATACCAAATTAAGTTTAAGCTATTTTGCCAACCTTTTCATTAAACCTTTACTTTAGCCCTCAAGTCCCAACGTTCAAAATCTTTTTGAAAATGAAAAAAATCTACGCTGCACTATTTGCATTAACGTTTTCAGGTTCGGTAATGGCTCAAACCACTACCTGGGCTGAACATGTTGCTCCGATTCTTTATAACAATTGTACGAAATGCCACAATCCTGACGGAGCGGGGCATTTTTCATTAATGACCTTTAGCGAGGCGTTTATGACCCGCTACAACATTCAATATATGGTTACAGCGGGAAAAATGCCACCATGGCCGCCCGATACCACGTTTAGCCGTTTTGCACACGAACGCACACTGAAAGCTTCGGAGGTTCAAACTATCAATGATTGGGTAAATGGCGGGGCACTCTCCGGTGATTTAGGTACGGCTCCAACCCCACCGGTATATGCATCGGGTCCGCAAATGGGGGCTTATGATTTGGAACTCACTATGCCTACTTACACCGTAAATGCAGTGAACGACCTTTACCGTTGCTTCGTGATTCCATCGGGCTTGCTTACCCAGAAAATGATTACAGCCTTGGAGGTTATTCCCGGCAACCGGAACATAGTGCATCATGTGCTGGTGTATCAAGATACCACATACGGAGCTTATCAACTTGACCAAGCAGACCAAGAACCGGGCTATACTTCGTTTGGCGGCATTGGCGTTTCAGGTGCAAAACTTATTGCAGGATGGGTACCGGGTTCGGGACCAAATATCTTACCAAATGGTTTTGGGGTTCGGTTGGCTCCGAATGCCGATGTGGTGATGCAGATTCACTACCCAAGCGGCACCTTCAATGAAACGGACAGCACCAAAATAATCTTCCGCTTTGCTCCCTCGGTTACCGGAATCAGAAGCGTGGGCAATGCTCCTATCTTGAATCATCAAACTAATTTGCAAGGTGGCCCCTTGTTTATTCCGGCCGACTCTATCCGCACTTTTAAAGAAGCATATCAACTTCCCGGTGTGAATGTTTCTTTGATAAGCGTTGCACCACACATGCATTTGATTGGTCGCAACATTGTTTCGTATGCAGTTAGTCCGGCCCAAGACACTATTCCATTTATTCGGATAAACAACTGGGATTTCCAATGGCAGGGAGGCTATAACTTTAAGAAGGTAATGAAAATTCCGGCAAGCTCATGGTTATACGCCGAAGCCCTTTACGACAACACCGCTAATAACCCATTTAACCCCAGCGACCCACCAATTGATGTGTCCTTGGGCGAATCTACCACCGATGAAATGATGCTGGTGTATTTCCAGTATTTGCTTTACCACTCGGGTGATGAAAACATTTTGATTGACAGCAGCGATATTGCTACGGGAACAGAGGCGTTCGACTTTTCCGACAAAATAAAATCATTACAACTCTACGACCTTTATCCAAACCCATCAAGAACAGATATTGCGGCTGATTTTTATTTACCCAAAACCACTGATGTGGCAATAAAGATTACTGATATGCAAGGAAAAACTCTATTTACGCAAAACGAAAAAACTATCGTTGCCGGAATAACTACTCGTAAATTTGATATTTCGAGTTTACCAGCCGGGGTGTACAGCTTATCGGTAAATACCGGAAATGTTAGCAGGGAGAAGCAGTTTATTGTGCAGTAGCCAAAAGTTGCTTGCTATTTTCTTGTGGATTTTAACCAGGTCTTTATCCAGCGTTGTATTCAGTTAGCTGAATCAGGTTTGGGTCATACTAAAACCAATCCTTTGGTGGGTTCGGTAATAGTACATAATGGTGTGATAATTGGAGAGGGTTGGCATCAGCGATATGGCGAAGCACATGCCGAAGTAAACGCTATTAAATCAGTTAAAAACCCGGCATTGCTGAAAGATTCCACGTTATATGTTAACCTCGAACCCTGTGCTCATTTCGGCAAAACCCCACCCTGTGCCGATTTAATTATCCGGCACAATATCCCAAGGGTCGTGATTGGATGCCGAGATTCTTACTCAGAAGTGGATGGAAAGGGAATAGGAAAACTAAAAGCTGCGGGAATAGACGTTACTCTTGGAGTTTTAGCGGACGAATGCCGGGAACTGAATAAAAGGTTCTTCACTTTCCACGAAAAGAAACGGCCGTATATCATTCTGAAATGGGCTCAAACAGCCGATGGATTTGTCGACAGAGTGCGTAATAAGAAGGAGAAAGCGTTAAAAATATCGTCAGAACTTTCTACCCACCAGGTACATTTATGGAGAAGTCAGGAACAGGCTATATTAATTGGAAAGAATACTTTAATAAAGGACAACCCGGCTTTAGATGCCCGATTCGGGAATAGCCCTTCGCCAACTATAGTTGTTTTAGGCTATGAGAAGGGAGATTGGCAAATTCTCAAAAGCGACGCAGCCAAAATGATTTTCAATAAGGACAAATCTGAATTTGAAGACATCCCCAGCACTACTTTTTATCAGGCAAAAAACCTGAATGAAGTGCTTTCAAAACTATACGCATCTAACATTTGTTCCGTAATGGTAGAAGGAGGAACTAAGGTGCTGGAAAGTTTTATTGCAGAAAATCTGTGGGACGAAATCAGACTAATAAAAAGCAATACCACAATCGGGAAAGGAGTTAAAGCACCTGAACTGAATACAGATATTCTTAAAAAGAAAGTGCTTTTGGCTGATGATTTTATAAATCCCGAACTATCCGTTTTCGTGAATTGATTTAGTTCAGCCACTGCTGAATTTACGCCATCACGGAATTCAAATACGGGAAAAACTTACGTTCTTTTAAGTAATAATGATTGCCTTTGCTCAATACATGCACAATCAGATTTTCGATACTGATGGGCGAACCTTCTTGAATATCGGCAATATTTGTATAGCGAATGTTATGACCATCGAAAATAATGATTAAGCCCGAGCCGATGGCTTCTAATTTGCTGCCTTCGGTAACTAAAACACCGGTATCTTCTCCCAGCCCGATACCAATGCACTGAGGATTGCTTGCCACAGCCTGAGCCAAACGACCAAATCGCCCACGTTTCACAAAATGGCTATCAATAATTACATCCTTCATAAAACCTAAACCGGTAGTGATTTTCACCTGGCCTTTAAGCAAAGCCTCACCCGGAATACCTTCATAAATCATGGTATTGCTCATGGCCATTGCTCCGGCACTGGTTCCCGCAATCACAAAGTTTTCAGTTTCATACCGATGATGTAGTATTCCCAAAATCTCTGTTCCTCCGAAAATCATACTCAGTCGCATTTGATTTCCGCCGGTAAACATTACGCCATCAGCAGCTTTTATCCGTTCAATAAATTCAGGATTTTGTGCATCTTCCCGATTGCGGATGTGCATCATTCCCACCTTTTCCACTCCCAATTTATGAAAGGCATATTCATAATTTTCCCCAACCTCTTGCGGAATATTCGATGCAGAAGTAATTACCTCAATGTGAGGGTTCGCACTCTGCATTTCATCTTTGATGCGTTGCAGAATTTGAAGTTCAAAAAAGTTGAGATTATTTCGGTTATGGAAACCACGCTCAGGCTCAGTACCTTTATCTTCGTTGCCACCTATCGAGATTAGTTTACCTTTTGGTATCGTTGTCATAATATTAATTGGCAAAAATATTAGTACGAATCTTTCCTGTAAAGTGAAAATGAATGAGTTTTAACCTTAGTTTTCAACTGATGAAAAAGCACCATCAGCCTCTAAGTATTTATTTTCTAATGCACCGCATCAGCTTCCAATTCATCTACATGAATTCCCTGCTTTTTAAGGCTTGCCTGCATCAGCAGAGTAAGAACGATAAGTCCAGCAAAGCATAAAGCAGCTACTATGTAAGAAAAGTGAACATTCAAAGTGTCGGCTAATGCCCCTTGGAAGGGTGGAATAATTGCACCTCCCAAAATCATCATAATTAACAAAGCCGAACCCTGACTGGTGTACTTACCCAGTCCAGTAACCGATAAGGCAAAAATGCAAGGCCACATTACCGAACAAAATAAACCGCCTGCAATAAAAGCATACACCGAAATAAGTCCGCTTGTAAATACTCCAATCAGCATAGCCGCTGTGGCAAGTGCAGAAACAATAATCATTGTGGCCACGGGGCGTTCGTTAGCAAGTTGAAATCCTGCAATACCAATAAGGATAACGAAGGAATAAAGATAAAGGTCGGACATATCATTTCCTTTTACCCAATTGGCAACAATCACAACGCCAAAAGCAATAAATGGAACAATAATACCTGCAATAAGTTTGGCTGTTTTTTTCAAGTTAAAAACACTCACAGCCCCCGTCCAGCGGCCAATCATCAGACTTCCCCAGTACAAAGAAATGTATTTTGAGATTTCGCTTTCCGACAATCCGTTGAGGGTAAAATAGCCCGGCGTTCGCAGCAAAGCCCCGAAGTTGTTGTCAATGGTAACTTCCACTCCTACATACACAAAGATGGCTATCATCCCAAAAACCAATTGGGGAAATTTCATTGCACCCCAACCATCTGGTGAAGTAATTGCTTTTTGGTTTGAATAAATCAAGATTCCAATAATAACAAGGATAGAAACAGCCAGTAAACTGAATTTAGGCAAAGTTGTGAGCTGACCCAAGGCTATCAGCAACACTATGGATGCTGTAATGGCCACAATAGATTTGCTGGCTTTAGGGGAGTTTTCAAGAACCGAATCGTTTTTGCCAGAAGGTAGTTTAGAGAAGGCAAACACCAAGGCCACAAAGCCGAAAACTCCAGCTAAAATTAGGTATAAGGAATTGATATTCGATGGCGATGCCTCAACGTGTGATGTAAGGCTTCCAAACAAAAAATAACTGACGATAATTGGCCCAACGGTAGTGCCCAAAGAGTTTATTCCTCCCGCAAAATTGAGGCGGTGTGCCCCGGTAGATTCTGAACCTAATGATATAGCAAAGGGTTGGGCGGCGGTTTGCTGCAAAGAAAAACCGAGAGCCACCACAAACAAGGATAGCAGCATAAGCCCAAAGGAATTTGCAGTGGTGCTCGGAATCATGAGCAATGCCCCGGCAATAGAAATACATAAACCAATAATGATAGAGTTTTTATAACCTACCTTGTTTACCACTTCGAACTTCAGGAAAGCGGATAACAGATACAGAATAATAGAACCAATAAAATAGGCCCCAAAAAAGGCCGAACCCAAAAGTTGAGATTCAAAATTTGTAAGCGAAAAGTGATGTTGACAAAAGGGTATCATTATACCGTTTGAGGCTGCCACAAAACCCCAGAAAAAGAACACCATTACTAGGGTGAGCAAAGCGGTATAGTTAGTTTTTTGTGAAGTTTGACTCATCTATTTGGGCTAAAATTGTTGGCCAAAGATATATGAATTCAAATATGGTTGAGACTTGAGATGGGATATGGCTATATTAGCTTACCAATGAAAATAGACTTTAATGATAAAACCCATCTTTGCTATTTCAATTCCAAAAAAAAACGAACTTCGCCCCCGAATTTAGAACAGAGTATGGCATTTGTCTTAAATCCCATATCTCACATCCCATATCTATCAAAATGATAAAAGTTACTTTGCCCGATGGTTCGGTGCGTGAATATGAAAATGGAGCAACTGCTCTTGATGTTGCCAAAAGTATTTCTGAAGGCCTAGCCCGTAACGTGCTGGCTGCAAAAGTAAACGGTGCTGTTGTAGATGCTAGCCGCAGCCTTCCCGGCGATTGCACCTTAAGTCTGCTAACAGATAAAGACCGTGAAGGAATGGAAACCCTATGGCACAGCTCTGCTCATTTGATGGCTGAGGCTATTGAATTTTACTATCCCGGAACAAAATTCGGCATTGGCCCACCCATCGAAAACGGGTTTTATTATGATATAGAGATTCCGGAAAAGAATTTATCGTCTGACGATTTCGAGAAGATAGAACAAAAAATGCTCGAACTGGCTCGGCAAAAGAATGCCTACTTGCGTAAGGAAGTGAGCAAAGCCGAAGCACTAAGCTATTTCACCGACAAAAACGACAACTACAAACTCGACCTGCTGCAAGACTTGGCTGATGGCAGCATTACCTTCTACTCACAGGGAAATTTCACCGACCTGTGCCGTGGCCCACACATTCCCGACACCGGATTTATTAAAGCAGTGAAATTGCTGAATGTGGCCGGTGCTTACTGGCGTGGCGATGTTACGAGCAAACAGCTAACTCGGGTTTATGCCATTACTTATACCAAGGACAAAGATCTTAAGGATTACTTGTTGATGCTTGAAGAAGCAAAAAAGCGTGACCACCGCAAGTTGGGTAAGGAAATGGAGCTATTCCATTTCTCGGATAAAGTGGGTTCAGGCTTGCCGCTTTGGTTGCCAAAAGGTGCAGCCTTGCGTGATAAATTAGAGCAATTTTTGAAGAAAGCACAAGTGAGAGATGGGTATCTTCCTGTGATAACCCCCCATATCGCTCACAAAAATCTCTATGTTACTTCGGGCCACTACGAGAAATACGGTGCAGATAGCTTTCAACCTATTCGCACACCCGAAGAAGGCGAGGAATTTTTCCTCAAGCCAATGAATTGCCCGCATCATTGCGAAATATACAAAAGCCGTCCACGAAGCTATCGCGATTTGCCTTTGCGTTTAGCTGAGTTTGGCACAGTTTATCGCTATGAACAAACCGGAGAGTTGCACGGACTAACCCGGGTCCGTGGATTTACACAGGATGACGCCCACCTTTTCTGCCGCCCCGACCAAGTGAAGGAGGAGTTCAACAAGGTGATAGATTTGGTGCTATATGTATTTAAGGCTTTAGATTTCAAAGATTATACCGCTCAAATTTCACTTCGCGACCCCAACAACAAACAGAAATATATCGGTAGTGACGAAAACTGGGTAAAGGCCGAAGCCGCCATCATAGAATCCGCCGCCGAAAAAGGATTGAACACCGTTGTCGAATTGGGCGAAGCTGCCTTTTATGGCCCCAAGCTCGACTTCATGGTTCGTGATGCCATAGGCCGCAAATGGCAGTTGGGAACCATTCAGGTGGACTACAACCTGCCCGAACGCTTTGAGTTGGAATACATGGGCAAAGACAACCAAAAGCACCGTCCTGTGATGATTCACCGTGCTCCGTTCGGCAGCCTCGAACGCTTTGTGGCTGTACTTATTGAACACTGTGCCGGAAAGTTTCCTTTGTGGCTCAATCCCGAACAAGCAACTGTATTGCCCATTTCTGACCGCTACAATCACTACGCCACCGAATTCCATAAATACCTTTTAGAGATTGGAATTCAGGCCACAATTGATGACCGAAATGAAAAGATAGGCAAGAAAATCCGTGAAGCCGAGCTTTCGAAAATTCCGATTATGCTGATAGTTGGCGAAAAAGAAATGGAAAGCAAGGGCGTATCCGTGCGTTTGCAGGGTGAAGGCGGCGACAAGGGCATGATGAACCGCGAAGATTTTATCACATTCTTTAATGAAGAAGTGAAGAAATCGCTGAATCAGTAAAGCTTGGAACAGCTGGCAGTATTCCCTCGTTCATCGGCAAAAGACCTATAGTTTATAAGAAAAAAATATTCTTCATCCTTTAATAAAGCGTTCAAAACTTTTTCTATTATTGCCCCGTGAAAGGGCAAAAAACATATCTTTACACAGCTACAATTGCAAGACTTAGGTTATGATGAAGATAGTGGCGGCACAACCCTCGTAGTGCAAAACCTCACCGGAAATGCAGGTTCATATACCATTCCGGTGGTGGTGTAATTGACTATTAACCTGAGTTCAGGTTAAGGTTATCCGTTTTAAATTGTCAATACTTATTGTTTATCAGTAAAATAGCGGCACTATGGTTCTTTGGCTTCAAGTTGCAATTAATTATCAACGATAAAGGCGAAATACTTTCGTTCTACATATCCAAAGGAAATACAGATGACAGAAATATGGAAGCAATCACTCAAATGACTAAGAATTTATTTGGAAAACTCTTTGGTGAAAAGGGTTACATCTCAAAAGCATTGAGCGATTTGCTTTGGGGGAATGGTATCCAACTTATTACAGCAGTAAGGAGAAATATGAAATCGGTAGCCTTGAGCAACGAAGAAAGAATACTGTTGAGGAAACCTTCGGTTATCGAGACGGTTAATGACGAACTTAAAAATATATGTCAGCT
>CANJNG010000019.1 GCA_947475205.1 Bacteroidota bacterium | reverse complement strand
TTACTGAAAGATTTAATCTAAACGAAATCTAACAAAAAATAAAAATGATACAGTTTATGTAACAAACCCTACCAAAAAGGATTTACTTGAAATCTCCCTACCCAAACCGCTTCTTCCTTCTGTAATACAAACCAAAGCCCAGCAGCAAAACACTAACTATCGGCACAGCCACATTAATTATTTGCCATTTTAGTTTTTCTTTCTCCACCCGTTTGCGGTCGAGCAGCCGGAGTTTTAGCTCTCTGGCTCGAGCAGAAATGAGACCCGAATCATCGCAGAGATAATTGATGCAGTTTAGAATAAAATTCTTGTTTCCGTAGTCGCGTTGGGTATAGCGGTCGTAACCCAAAGCAGTGTAAGCTCCCGTTTTACGGTTTACCCCGTTCCGAATCATATCGCCATCAGCAATCACAATTTGTGCAGTGGAGATACTTTGGGAATGGAAATTAATTTCCGGCATTTGCATTATAGCAGTGGGGATATGGTCGGTGAAAGAAGATTCAAACTTTCCTTCTAAAAGCACCGCCACCGGGAGGTTAGGTTTGTTGAACTGAGCTTCATCGGGTGGCATTCCTAAAATGTTCAAACTCACCCGTGCCGGAGTGTTCTGGAAACGGGAATATTTAGAGGTTTGAAGCAGGATAGTCTTTTTTACATCTTTGGTAGAAAGAGTATCGATGGTAGAGGCAAATTCGGCTTTAATCCCATTCAGGTTATTTACAATCGGGTGCTTGCTTTCGGGAAAAAGCAGCGGAAAGTAGAGCCAGGGGAAGAACTTCATCTGAGGCTGATTGCCAATCATTCCAGTAGTAACCGGAATGGGGGTGGCTTGCAGGTCTTGAATCAGGTTAGTGTTAAGCCTTACACCATAGGAAAAAAGTTGGTCGTCGAGATTGAGGCCAATGGGCAGAGCCAAGGTGGTGGGCTGTTCTTGCAGGCTATCCATAGAGGCAAAAACCGGGTCGATAAGCCAGAGAATTTTTCCGCCATACATTAAATACTGATCAAGAATAAACTTGTCTTTATCATCCCAAGCCGTGTCGGGCTTGGCTATCACCACACATTTATATCTGCTCAACGATTTCAGCCGGTGATTAATGGTATCCTTCACAACGGTGTAATACTCTGATAGGGCGGAAGTAATGTCGTAGGTTTCCATACTATCCAATTCGCCGTGTCCGCCCAAAAAGGCCACAACGGGTTTTTCGGGCTTGCTCACTTTACGAATTGCGTTGGCCAGTTCATACTCCAAATCCTGCACCGAATTGTTAAGCATGGCTTCGGGCGAAGTTCCCATCCGGCTTTTCAGCAATTGCACCGTGCTTATATTTTCTTTGTAGCTAATCTTTGCTCCGGGAAAAATTACCTGTTGCTTTTCTCCACCGTTGCTATTTACTTCTAGGTTTGTGGGTTGGAGCCCAGCATTGTAAAGTTCTCTATACAGCTTTTTGCGTTGGCCTTTGTCAGGATTGGCGTTGGGGTCGATAAACTCATACTGCACATTGTTCCCGCTATATGCCCTAAACTCATCGAGCATTTCTTTGGTTCGGTTTCGCAAAACCCGAAACCCCGCCGGAAATTCACCTTCGAGATACACTTTGAAATACACCACATCGTCCAAGTTATTGAGCAATTTCCGGGTAGGTTCGCTCAGGGTGTAACGCTTTTCGGTGGTGAGGTCGATTCGGTAATATAAATATTTGCCGATGAAATTAAGCAACACTATACTAACGATAGCCAGAATAAAGGTGCTTAAATCTCTGTATTTACGTTGATTCAAAGTGAGGATGGGTTTTGATTCGGCCGTAAAATTAGCTGAAATGAATCAGGTGAATCACAAATTATGGGTTTTGCTGAATATAGATTTCAGCTTTACGCATAGTTTTGATTACAGGATGTAGCATAGCAGTTCTATACCCTTACTTTTGCATCACAAAAATGGAGAGAAAAAAGAAGGTCGAAACTATTGCACACAATCGTAGGGCGGGTTTTGAATACAGTTTTATTGATAGATATACTGCCGGAATACAGCTAACCGGTACAGAAATTAAATCGGTGAGGAACAGAGAGGTGAATTTAAGCGATGGATTCTGTGCTTTCCAGGATGGAGAACTGTATCTAAAGAATGTTCATATTGCTGAATATGTGGATGGTTCCTATAACAATCACGAAATGAAACGTGACCGAAAACTGCTTTTAAAGAAAATGGAACTAAAGAAAATTTCTTTAAAGATGCGGGATAAGGGCTTAACGATTGTACCGATCGCGATGCTGATTTCTGAAAATGGCTATGCCAAAATGGATATTGCGGTGGCGAAGGGAAAAAAAACGTATGATAAACGCGACAGCATCAAGCAGCGTGATGTGACAAGGGACATGGAAAGGGGTAGATAACGAAGGGAAGCAGGTCGTTATCGGTTTTATTGACAATTTTATTTAACTGCTATTATTTGCTATTACTTTCCAATTATATCATAAAATTGAAACTATTCTATACGTTTTAAACTTTAACCGCCTAAAATTGTAATTGTATTCCGGTTGCCCAAGGGAGGGCGAGTTAATTTATGCCCGAAAGTATTTATAATATCTTAGATAATGATTCAACGCCACAATGGAAGCGGAATCTGGCTAGAACAATAAGGTTCATTTCGAATTTGGGGATAAAGGACAATTACCCTGAAAGCCTGAAACGAAACATTGTTTTAACCAATCAAATTGGGTTTGTTTTGGCTATTCAGGCATTCCTTATTTCAGTAGTCATTCTTTTATTCCTCCCAACAAATGCTTTTGTCATTAGTTGGATTTTAGCCTTACAGGTTTTAGTTGGAGGGACTTTAGTGGCCAATTACTATGGTAAAATTAACTTTTCCCGTCAACTTCTTTCATTAGGCTTACCCATCGTTATTGTGGTTTCCACTATCCACAGCCGAATAATGTTTCCGGAGCATGTTCACGAATCGAGTTATTTCATTCCTCGGTATTATTTGTTGGGTGTTTCTATAGTGCCTTTACTAATCTTTAATTTTAAGGAGAAATTTAATTTAACATTAAGCTTAGGTGTGCAGTTTGGGTTAATTTTATTTTACAACACTCTGCACAAGCTCTTTCATGCCGACCCCGAATCGATGGGCAAACCCATTATGCAGGATGGTTTTATCTCCATATCGGCTGCGTTTGGCACTGCAATTATTACTGCTGGATGCTTGTTTTTAATTCGGCAAAATTTTCAATATGAGAAACGAATTTCGCTACTGTTGGATGATGCCCGAAGTAAAAACCAAAAAATTCAAGATAGTATTCGTTATGCGTTACGCCTGCAGTCGGCCATATTTCCAGCCAAGTCGGTGCTGATGAATTATGCACAGGAGTTTTTTCTGTATTACAAACCCAAGGATATTGTGAGTGGCGATTTCTACATCTTTATCGAAAAGCCCAATTACTTAATGATGGGCGTAATTGATTGCACAGGGCATGGTGTTCCTGGAGCGTTTATGAGCATTATTGCTAACAATGCTATAAAGCGGGCGATAAACGAATTTGATTTGGTAGAACCCAAAGATATTATCCTCAAATCTGCTGAATTTGTGATGCATGAGTTTGGAAAGGATTCAGACAACAATATTTATGATGGAATGGATATGAGCTTTTGCACGATAGATGTTGCCAATCGGAAGATTTTGTTTGCAGGAGCAAATCAAACGCTATACTTGAGTAGAGAAGGAAATTTGTCGCAATTTAAAGGCTCTAAAAATGCTCCAGGCTTCAATTTTCAATTGGAAAAGGGATTGGGACAAATTGAACTGGATTACAAAACAAATGATACTATTTATATGACTTCTGATGGTATTCAAGACCAGTTTGGTGGGGAAAGAGATAAAAAATTTGGCAAGAAACGCTTAGAAACTATGATTGTCGAAGTTGCTCACTTAGCTATGCGAGACCAATGCAGAGAAATTGAATCGCAAATGAATAATTGGATGAACAACACCGAGCAAACCGACGATATTTGTATGATTGGATACAGGTTCAGTTAGTTTTTTAAAAACAATTCCATAGTTGCATTAAAATTGCACCCAATATGGAATCCTTATCACACATACTAAATCACCTCGGCGAAGAGCGTGAAAATTACCGCAACGCAGTTGCCCCTCCAATTTTTCAATCTAGCAACTTCTGCTTTAAAACAGTGGATGATATGCGAAAGGGGTTAGAACGGGAATTTGAAGACCCGTTTTATACCCGAGGGAATAACCCAACCGTAGAAATTCTGCGTAAGAAGATGGCTGCCTTGGAAGGTGCAGAAGATGCTTTGATATTTTCGAGTGGCAGTACAGCTATTTCGGCAGCGGTGATAAACTCTGTAAAAGCCGGCGACCATGTAATTTGTGTGCAAAAGCCCTACAGTTGGACAAACAAACTATTGAACACTTTATTGGCGAGGTTTGGTGTGGAGACCACGATGGTGGATGCTAGAAACGAAGAGGAGGTTTTTGCTGCCATTAAAGGTAACACGACACTTATTATGTTGGAATCTCCTAATTCGGCAACGTTTGAAATGCAGGATTTAGAAATAATATGCACCGAAGCCCGTAAGCGAAACATCAGAACCGTCATAGATAACAGCTATTCAACCCCGCTTTATCAAAACCCTATATCGTTAGGTGCTGATATAGTATGCCATTCGGCCAGTAAATATATTGGCGGACACAGCGATGTTGTAGCAGGTGTACTTTGTAGCAGTAGCGAAATCGTAAGGTCGATATTTGAAGGTGAGTTTATGACCCTCGGTGGGAATATATCTCCCTTCGATGCCTGGTTATTGCTTCGGGGCGTAAGAACATTGCAAGTGCGATTAGATAAGGTGACGGCTACCACCAAGATTGTCATTGAATATTTAGAAAACCATCCCAAAGTGGACAATGTTTTTTATCCTTTTGCCAAACAAAACCCACAATTAGCTTTAGCTGAAAAGCAAATGAAAGGCGGCGGCGGTTTGTTTTCGCTCACATTAAAAACCGAGGACATTAAAAAAGTAGAAGCCTTTAGTAATAGTCTTCAATTATTTCTTTTGGCTTGTTCCTGGGGTGGATATGAAAGTTTGCAATTCCCTCAGTGTACCTTATACGGTTCGGCTAATTACAAAACCTCGCTGCCCTTTAATATGATTAGATTCTATATTGGTTTAGAAGAACCGGAAGAAATTATTGAAGATTTTGAGCGTGCTTTTGCTCAAATTTAAGGTAGGATTAGATTAAATAGCCAAATCCCTTCCGACATTTTGGAAGAAAAAATCAGTATTGCATTAAATCTTTAAAGTTTTGAGTGAAGAATCTTAATACTGCCAATTCTTTAGCTTGAAATTATCCTTATTTTCTTCTAAAATTCACAAATACCTTGCTTTTTTGTGCCATTTTGAGGTTTCACCCCCTATCTTTGCACGATTCCCTAAAACTCAATTTTTATTTTATGATTACCGATAAATTTTCGTCGCGACATATTGGGCCAAGCCAAGAAGACAAAGTGAAGATGCTTGAAACCATTGGTGTAGCGAGTTTAGATGATTTAATTGCCCAAACCATTCCGCTGAATATCCGTCTGCAAAACGAACCGAATTTACCTGAAGCACTCAGCGAATACCAGTATTTAAACCATATATCCGAATTAGGTAAAAATAACCGTTTGTATCGGTCATACATTGGGCAGGGGTATAATCAAACCATTGTGCCATCGGTTATTAAACGTAATATTCTCGAGAATCCGGGTTGGTACACTGCCTACACGCCTTACCAAGCCGAAATAGCCCAAGGCCGTTTAGAAGCATTGCTCAACTATCAAACCATGATAATGGAGCTTACCGGAATGGAAATTGCCAACGCTTCATTGCTCGATGAAGGAACTGCCGCAGCCGAAGCTATGATTATGCTTTACAATTGCAGAAGTAAAGACAAAGCCAACGCTAATGTGTTTTTCGTTTCTGAAAAATGCTTTGAGCAGACCATAGATGTACTTCGCACCCGTTCAGCACCATTAGGAATTGAGCTTTTAATCGGAAGCCATAAAACACTCGAATTCGCCGACAACATTTTTGGTGCATTATTGCAATATCCGGCTGCTGATGGCGAGGTTTATAACTATGCTGAATTTGCTGAAAAAGCCAAAGCCAGCAATGTTAAATTAGCAGTTGCTGCTGATATTTTGTCTTTGGTTATTCTTACGCCTCCCGGACAATGGGGAGCAGATGTTGTTGTAGGAAATAGCCAACGTTTTGGCGTACCCATGGGATTTGGCGGCCCTCATGCAGCCTTCTTTGCCACAAAAGATGAGTTTAAACGCCACATTCCGGGGCGGATAATCGGCGTGTCGCAAGACAGTAATGGCAATCGTGCTTTACGGATGGCTTTGCAAACCCGCGAACAGCATATCCGCCGCGACAAAGCCACATCGAATATATGTACAGCTCAGGCTCTTTTGGCTATTATGGCTTCTATGTATGCCGTTTATCATGGGCCGGAAGGCTTGAAACGTATTGCAACTAAAGTAAATTGTGCGGCATCTGAGCTTAAGAAATCGCTATCTTCTTTAGGAGTAAAAATCCTGAATGTTCACCACTTCGATACTCTTACAGTGGTAGGTGAAAATCATACACTGATTAAGAAAACTGCCGAATCTGTTGGGGTAAATTTCTTTTACTCTAAAAATGGTGAGATCCGCATCAGCGTGGATGAAACAAGCAGTGCATCGGACTTATATACTATTGTTTTCATTTTTGCTAAAGCCAAAGGTTTGCCTTCTCAAAAAATCGAGAAAATTACTGAACGGCCAATCGCTGCTGATGCTGAATTAATCAGAAAAGGTGATATTTTACAACAGCAGGTTTTCAATTCGCATCACACCGAAACCGAAATGATGCGATATATCAAACGACTTGAAAACAAAGATTTGTCGTTGAACTATTCCATGATTTCATTGGGCTCATGTACCATGAAGCTAAATGCAGCCAGTGAATTATACCCGATTTCAGACCCCAATTTTGCCAATATTCACCCTTTTGCTCCGGTAAACCAAACCGAGGGCTATATTGAAGTGATTGAAAAACTGGAAACCTATCTCTGTCAGATTACAGGATTTGATGCCATGAGTTTTCAGCCAAACAGTGGTGCTCAAGGCGAATACGCCGGATTGATGGTTATCAGGGCTTATCATCATAGCCGGGAAGATTTCCATCGGAACATTGCCTTAATTCCCCAATCTGCTCATGGCACAAACCCCGCTACGGCTGTAATGGCCGGAATGCAGGTGGTTGTGGTGAAATGCGACGAATCAGGCAATATTGATGTAAATGATTTGAAGCAAAAAGCCGAACTGCACAGCAAGAACTTGTCGTGCCTGATGGTTACTTATCCTTCAACGCACGGTGTTTTTGAAGAAGCAATTATTGAAATTACCGAAATCATTCATAAAAACGGCGGGCAGGTGTATATGGATGGGGCGAATATGAATGCACAGGTTGGGCTTACAAGTCCCGGCAATATCGGAGCAGATGTTTGTCATTTGAACTTACATAAAACCTTTGCAATTCCGCACGGCGGTGGTGGTCCCGGTATGGGGCCAATTGGCGTTGCCGAACATTTAACTCCCTTCCTTCCCGGTCACAAAATGGTGCAAACCGGTGGCGAAAGTGCTATCACTTCGGTGTCTGCAGCACCTTATGGTAGTGCCTCTATTTTGCTTATTTCTTATGGCTATCTGAGAATGTTGGGCAGAGAGGGTGTAATTACTTCTACCAAATATGCTATTCTGAATGCTAATTATATGAAAGCAAAACTGGAGAAGCATTTTCCGGTGCTTTATCAAGGTAAGAATGGAAGAGTGGCTCACGAAATGATTCTTGATTGCCGTGAATTTAAACGCACTGCCGGAGTAGAAGTAGAAGATATTGCTAAACGTTTGATGGATTATGGTTATCATGCCCCAACGGTGTCTTTCCCGGTTGCCGGAACATTGATGGTTGAACCCACAGAAAGTGAATCGTTGCACGAATTAGATAAGTTTTGTGAAACACTTATACATATTAAAAGGGAAATTGAGGAAATAGCAAGTGGCAAAGCCGACAAATTAGATAACGTACTTAAAAACGCACCCCACACTTCACAAGTTGTTATTTCTGACTCGTGGAATCGTTCATACAGCCGCGAAAAAGCAGTTTACCCTGTTGATTGGATTCGCGACAACAAGTTTTGGCCAAGCGTAGGAAGGGTTGATAATGCTTATGGCGACAGAAATTTGGTGTGTAGCTGTGAGCCTATTGAGGCTTTTATGGAGTTAAGCGAAGCGTAAGTCAGGGATAGTATTTAGACCTGATAGGAATTAGAAACCTGTCAGGTCTATTCAATCAAAAAATGTACATCTTTGTGAAATTAATTTTCACGAATATGAAACAATTTGCTCTTCTTACATTGCTGCTACTTGGTGGTTATGCAGCGTTTTCCCAAAACATTACTCACGGCCCGGTGGTGGGTGGCCTTACCGAAAGCGGAGCAAGAATTTATGTCAGAACCCATCAGGCTTCTCCCATAGAAATACAGTATAGCCTCGATTCGCTTTTTTCTACGTTTACCGCTATTCCCGATTCTACAATTCCTGAGCGGGACACAACGGCTATTTTTACGCTTCCTTTTTTGCAGCCAAACACCGAGTATTTCTATCGAATATCAGTGGGAGGTACAGTTGATGTTAAGAAAGGTAGTTTTCGCACTTTCCCGGTAGTGGGTGCCACCACTCCCCTTAGATTTGCTACAGGAAGCTGTCAGGAAACAGCAAATATGAAGGTGTTTGATGTTATCAATCGCCGCCACCCCAATTTGTTTCTTCATCTAGGCGATTTCACATATCCCAGTTACCAGTTGGATAATTCTTACCCAGCAAATTATCCCACAGTTCAGTTGGCTTGGCGTAGGCGGTATGAAGAAATTAAGATGAGGGAAATGTTATATAATGTGCCGATAGACTATATAAATGACGACGACGATGGCTGGGCGGGGTCGAAATATGTTTTAAACCACACCTATTTTGATTCCATAAATGGGCAATTGGTTAACCACATAACAGGCGACAGCATTCCCGAAATACACCGAACAAATGTAAAGCGTGCTTACATGGAATATTTCCCGGGCTATAGCATTCCTGACACTTCGGTTGCACTTTATCATAGCTTCATAGCGGGAAACTGTGAGTTCTTTTTCATTGATACACGGAACGACAGAGATTGCGAAAACGAAGCGTTTATATACAATCCAGATAGCAACAAATGGTTTTTTATGCCCGACACCAACCACCGCATTATCAGTCAAACGCAAATGAATTGGTTGAAGAACGGACTTGCGAACTCTACTGCCGATTGGAAAATTATAGCGGGTGGTGTGCCTTTTAATAAAAATATGCGAAGGCTTATAGAGGTGGGAATGCGGCTACAGGGGTATGCATTTTCGCTTAGCTCGCAAGGAGTGAATAGCACTGGACTACATCTTGCTTTAGGTTTTGCCGATTACTGGCCGGGTTACCCAGCCAGCCAAATGGAGCTGCTTAATTTTATTCATAATCAACATGTAAAAGATGTGGTTTTTATTTCGGGCGACACACACCACAATGTTATGGATGACGGCAGAAATGGAGGGCTTCCTGAATTGAACGCCAGCGGAATGAGCGTTTCTACTACCAGCTTGGCTTACTACCTTAATTTATACGCTCCGGTTTTTGGCGAACCTTCAGTTCACGATTCTATTTGGAATCAAGGTGGGAATGGTTTGGGAAATATGAATTTGAAAAATGCTTTTGGGGAATTTAATGTGTTTGGCAAGGATTCGATGCAAATGTGTGTGATTGACGAAGACGATACAGCCATAAGCTGCTTCACTATTCTAAATTCATCGATTATTGGTGAAAAAGAAATTGCGATGCCCGACAACGCTATGAAACTTTTCCCGGTACCGTCCTTTGAGCGACTATTTGTTGAGATAGCTGATAATTATGACGTTCATCAAATGGTAAAGACTGAGGTGTTTGATGTTTCGGGTAAGAAGCTTTTAGAAACAAAAGAAAATGGCGGACTGATTATGATTTCTACACAGGATTTATCGCCGGGAACTTATATGGTTAAGAGTTCGTGCAATGGCAAACAATGGGTGAAGAAATTTATGAAGTTGTAGGGAAATCAAATCTTTAGTTTTTACAAACCAAGAAAAGCTACTTTTGCATCTTGAAAATATTTAACATGAAAAGTTTAGTTATCACATTAGGCATATCCTTCCTTAGTTCCACAGTTCTTTTTTCTCAAAAAGTAGAAACCCCTGAAAAGGATGGCCCACCTGTAAAGAGAACCGAAGCAGTAAAACCCGCAGAACCTAAACCCGTTAAGGCAGCCAAACTTCCCGACCCCAAGAAACTGCTTAAAGAAGAGGTGAAGTTTTATCAGGAAAACCGCAAAGAAGTTTATGCCAATGCTGCAAAGGAAGGCACGGCTTCAAAGGAATATAGAAGAGCGAAGGGAGATAATAGTAATGTTGCCCCGGCAGGAAAATCACCAAAAGCTGAACCAAAAGCGGCTTCTCCAAAAGAAATGCCGAAAGAGAAAGTAAAAGAAGAGAAGGTAAAAGTTGCCAAAGTAGAGAAAGTCATTGAACCTAAAAAGGTAAAGGCTGCAAAGGTTGAAGCTCCGAAAGAGCAACCAAAAGAGAAAGTAAAGGAAGAAATGGCTAAACCTGTTAAAGTGGAGAAGGTAAAAGAGCCTAAACCAGCAAAAGTTAAAGCAGAAAAACCAGCTAAGAAGAAAGAAGAAGGTGCACCGGCCAACAGCAAAACCATAAAGCTCGACGAATTAAAAAAGTCGCAGCCAAAACCCTAATCCAGCGGGAGTCTTGACAACGTTAAGATTTCCTAAACGGTTCTGCAATCAGGGAATAATTTCAACCTTCACCGAAATTTTATGGAATCAATTATCAAGTTGAGCAGTATTACCCGCCATTATACGGTGGGTACAGAGTTGGTAAAGGCTCTACGGGGCGTGAACCTAGAAATATACAAAAATGAATATGTTGCCTTGATGGGGCCATCGGGATCGGGTAAATCTACACTAATGAATATGTTGGGATGCTTAGATACTCCTACATCGGGTACTTACATTCTAAATGGTACCGACGTAAGTTCAATGACCGATAACCAATTGGCAGAGGTACGAAACAAGGAAATTGGCTTTGTATTTCAAACATTCAACCTCTTGCCTCGTTCCACTGCCTTAGAAAATGTGGCTTTACCCCTTATATATAAGGGAGTGAAGAAATCGGAACGAGAAATAAGAGCCAAAGAAGTACTTACACAAGTAAACCTTGCAGACCGAATGGATCACCGCCCTAATGAACTTTCGGGTGGACAACGCCAAAGAGTAGCTATAGCAAGGGCTTTAGTAAACAAACCTTCTATCATTCTTGCCGATGAACCCACGGGGAATTTGGACACTAAAACCTCGGTGGAAATCATGGGTTTATTTGAAGACATTCACAATTTGGGAAACACCATTATTCTGGTAACTCACGAAGAAGATATTGCCCGCCACGCTCATCGCATTGTGCGACTAAGAGATGGCGTTGTGGAAAGTGATGAACACAACGATAATCCGGTGAGGGTTAAAAACAGAACAGCGGAAATGATTTAAGAAGCCTCAGTTTCATAAATCACTGAATTATCTCCAATAAATTTATCCCATCGAAAGTGCCACTGCTCATCATAAGCAAACTTACATTGTTGAATTTCTGACTTTGAAGATAGGTTTTGAGCTCGTTGCTTTGGGTAAAAACCTTTAAATCTTTTCTTCCGAATGCATCTATTACCTGCTGCTCTGAAATAGGTTTTAGCTTTTTATGCTCTATGGTATGCGGATTGAAATAGACCACTGCTATGTCTGCTAAATCCATTGCTCCAGCATATTCAGCCAGGAAATTTTCGTTAAGTGAACTAAAGGTGTGCAATTCCATGCAAGCAATAAGCTTTCGGTTGGGAAACTGCTTTTTAACTGCATCGGTGGTGGCTTTTAGTTTTGATGGACTATGGGCAAAATCACGATACACATCACAGGTTTCGTTTCCGGTAACCCATTCAAGGCGGCGTGCAGCTCCTTTAAAATTGCTTATGGAGGAATAAAACTGCTCGTTGGTTAATCCAATTTCGAGGCAAGCTAATCGTGCAGCTTGCAGATTAAGGAGGTTGTGATGACCGAATATTTTTAATGGAACCCTTTCGGAATTTACATTCAAATAGGTTTTTCCATCCTCGATTTCGTAATTGGGAATCTTGTATGATTGAATTGAAACATTCTCATACTTCTCTTCGCACAGATTTTTCAGCACCTCATCTTCTTCACAAAAGAAAAGTTTACCATTGGGTTCGACAAGGTTAATAAACTGCCTGAATTGATCCACATAAATTTCAAAGGTTGGAAATACGTTTATGTGGTCCCAGGCTATTCCGCTTAATATAGCTATATGTGGTTTATAAAGATGAAACTTTGGACGTAAATCAATGGGAGAAGTGAGGTATTCGTCCCCTTCAAAAACGGCTACTTTAGATTCATTGGTCAATCTCACCATAGTCTCAAAACCTTCTAACTGTGAGCCTACCATATAATCGAAATCAATAGAATTGGTTTTTAGACAATGCATAATCATGGCTGTTATGCTGGTTTTTCCGTGGCTTCCGCCTACCACAATTCGCTTTTTGCTTTTTGTTTGTTCGTAAAGATATTCTGGATAGGAAAATATTTTCAGACCTAATGCCTGTGCGATTAGCAATTCAGGATTATCCTTTCGAGCGTGCATCCCTAAGATTATTGCATCGGGTTTTTCCTTTGCAATAAATTCAGGAAACCAGCCTGTGCTTTCCGGCAAAAGTCCTTTTGCTGCAAGCCGACTTTTAGAAGGTTCGTTTATTTCGTCATCGCTGCCAGTTATGCGGTAGCCTTTGTGTTGCAGTGCTAAAGCAAGGTTGTGCATTGCCGCACCTCCTATGGCTATAAAATGTATGTGCATTGTGAAAAATTAAAATTCTGCAAACACAATCCTAATTTGCAGGGATTGTATTTGCAGAATTTGAGTCGATGGTTAAAACTACACCAATTCTGCTGAAAGGGTTATTTCAGCATTGAATAATTTACTGATAGGGCAATTTGCTTTTGCTTCGGCAGCAGCGGCTTGAAATTGTTCATCGGTGATGCCGGGAATAGAAGCCTTCACAGCTAAGTTTATTGCAGTGATAGCTCCATTGTCTAAGGTTACATCGGCACGGGTGTCTAAATCTGTAGGTGTAAAGTTTAAGCCACCCAAAACGAAACTAAGTTTCATAGTAAAGCATCCTGCGTGAGCTGCAGCAATAAGTTCCTCGGGGTTTGTGCCTACACCTTCTTCGAAGCGGCTGCCAAATGAATATTGCGTTTTGTTTAAAACTGTGCTTTGGGTGCTTAGGTTTCCTTTACCTTCTTTTCCTGAACCTTCCCAGTGAGCGGTGGCATGTCTTTTCATAATGTTTAGATTTGATTATATTGAATGCAAAGAAACAAAGAATTGCAAAAAAGAAATTAAATGTTTGGGAACGCAACAAATTTGTTTTGAACAAGCGGATTTATAGAATGACATAAAACAGAACAGTTTTACACAATTCTATAAGTGGAATGAATCAAAACAAGTCTGTTTTACCCTATTCTACATGTGGAATGCACCAAAACAGGTCTGTTTTAACCAATTCTATTTGTAGAATGCACCAAAACAGGTCTGTTTTAACCAATTCTATATGTGGTATGCACCAAAACAGGCCTGTTTTACCCAATTCTATATGTAGAATGCATCAAAACAGGTCTGTTTTAACCAATTCTACATGTGGAATGAATCAAAACAGGTCTGTTTTACCCAATTCTATATGTAGAATGACGCAAAACAGGATGGTTTTAAATCATTTAATAGAAGATACCAATTAAACTGAGAGAAGTTCATTCAATCCCAAAATAATTTGCCGAATTGTTGCTTACCTCGCCCCGCCGTTAATGGCGTCTAGCACCAACGAACCCGGGCAAAGTTCTTTTTTGCCTAAAGTGTTCAGAGGTGTTTCAACCGTATCAATCACCTCATGCAGGTCGGTTGAATCGGGATTCATATAAAGAAGCCCTGTAAGAATTTCGTTATCCATTTTTGCTTTCTGGATAGCAGTTACTGCCGAAAAGCGGTTTAAAGGATTCCATTCTTGTTCCAATTTATGGAGTTGGATATAGGAGCCATCGTGCATTTTCACGGCTTGCGAACTTCCTTCGTTGTAATCAGTGGTGATTTCAGTGGCTTGAGGAACAAAATCAATGGTTGAAGTAGCCTCCACATGCTGGCGAACATAATCGTAAGACTTTGTAGAGCCCACGTTGTTGTTGAAAGTTACGCAGGGCGAAATCACATTGATAAACGCAAAGCCGGGATGTTTCACTGCCGCCTTGATAAGTGGAATCAATTGCGATTTATCTCCCGAGAAACTTTGTGCCACAAAGGTTGCTCCGAGTTCAATTGCCAAACTTGCTAAATCTATAGATTGAAACAAGTTTACATTTCCCGATTTGTTCTTGGAACCTTTATCTGCCGTAGCGGAATCCTGTCCTTTCGTAAGTCCATAGCAACCATTGTTCATCACAATATATATCATCTTCAAATTCCGGCGGATAACGTGTACAAACTGCCCCATCCCGATAGAAGCCGAATCTCCATCACCAGAAACACCAAAATAGATAAGGTCGCGGTTAGCCAAGTTCGCACCTGTTGCTACTGATGGCATCCGTCCGTGAACACTATTAAATCCGTGAGAATTACTCAGGAAATAGGCAGGAGTTTTAGATGAACAGCCAATACCCGAAAGTTTAGCCAAACGGTGCGGTTCTATGTTCATTTCAAAACAAGCCTGCACCACAGCAGCACTAATGGAATCGTGTCCGCAACCCGCACAAAGTGTGGAAAGTGAGCCTTCGTAATAGTCAACTGTATAGCCTAAATCATTCTTGGGCAGTTCCGGGTGGCGAAATTTTGGTTTTATGTAACTCATTTGGGCAAACTCGTTTTTAGTTTAATAATGATTAATAGCCGCTAATAATTGGGGCAAATGTATAAATTAAGTAATCTTTCGCAAGAAAAGATGATAAACGAAAAGATGGCTTAAATCAATTTATGAAAACTTTCCCGTAATGAGGCTTGTGCGATATTTTTCGAATCCACAACGCATTGTATTTTGAATGGCTTAGGCATAACCTCATTGCGTGCCAATCCACCCAAGCCCCTTCAAAACTAAAAAACATTCTATTTCATTGTATTTCAAAAACTCTTTATATTTACCCACTCAAAATATTAAAGAATTGAATAGCGTAAAATGGTTAAATGGTGCTAAAACCTTTGTAATTAAAGGGCTAAGCCTCTTTTTGCTCAGCCTTATTCTTTCCGCCATTAACCCTGCTTTTTCGCAGGAATGTGACGTAATTTACGTTACCCCGGCAGGCAGTCCGGCAGCGGCAGGCACACGGGCAAACCCTACTGATTTGCTTCATGGTTTAAGTTTAGTTTCTGCTACCGCCAACAGGGTTTGGCTAGCCGCCGGAACGTACAATATTTCCCAAACACTTCAAATTCCCTCCGATGTAACCATTGAAGGTGGATTCGCAGCTGGAACTTGGATAAAAAGCAATTCAGCTGCTTCCATTATTCATAAAGATGCCACCAATGCCCTGCCCCCTCCGGCTTTCGCTTTAATTGCTGTTGGGGCAAACGGAGCCAGCAATTTCCGATTGCAAGATTTAACTATTACGGTGGACAATGCCTCTACGCCTCAAATATCGGTATATGGTTTGGGCCTAGTGGGATGCTCAAACTATTTCATTGTTCGCTGCACCATAAACACTGGCAATGGTGGTGATGGTGCACCGGGAGCTTTAGGTGCTCCGGGCGTTGTGGGTGCTCCGGGTGGCAATGGTTTACCTGCCGCCAATGAAAACTCTATTCCGGCCGGAGGCATAGGCGGCACAGGGGGAAACCCCGGTGGCAATGGAGGCGAAGGAGCGAGGCATAGCCCTCAAGCCGCTGCAAATGGTTCAGCCGGAGGAGGTGCTTGTGGCGGTGCAGGAGGTTCTTTAGGCGATGGCCCCAATTGCGGATGTGGAATATTTGGTTCGAGCAATAATAGTGGATGTGGAGGAAGCAGCCCCACTGCGGGGCAACCAGGCGGTAGCGGTGTAAATGGCGGAAATGGTGTTGCCGGTCCTCCTGGAACAGTAGTAGCAGGTTTTTTTGTTCCAGGAGTAGCGGGCACAAGCGGCACAAGCGGTACAAGTGGGTGCGGCGGTGGTGGTGGCGGTGGCGGTGCAGGTCGTCAGCAATCGGGTTCAGATGATGTGGGCGGAAGCGGTGGCGGCGGCGGCGGCGGCGGCGGCGGCGGCAATGGCGGCAGTGGTGGAACAGGTGGAGGTGGTTCATTTGCCGTATTTTTATTTAATAATGGAGCTAGTGGCGTAATTCAAGATTGTTCTTTAAACCCTGGATTAGGGGGAAATGGCGGTGCGGGTGGTGCAGGTGGAGCGGCGGGAAATGGCGGTGCAGGAGGTGCAGGAGGAACAGGTTTTGGTTGCGGAATAAGTGTGGGAGCAGCAGGTGGTGCAGGAGGAAATGGTGGTTCGGGTGGCAATGGCGGAAGCGGTTCAAATGGCCCAAGCGTGGCACTGAGCGAAAATGGTGGAACGCCCGTATCGCAAAGCGGTATAGTTACCGTTCCCGGAAATCCTCCCGTAATAGATGTAGATAATTATGGATGTACGAATGCTGCTGTAACTTTTACTTCTCCTACAGGTGGTGCTTGGAATTTCGGTGCAGGAGCAAATCCAGTAACCGGAAACGGAGCAGGTCCGATAAGTGTTTACTATAGTTCTATGGGCAGGAAAACCGTTTCGCTTGCCGGAACAAACTTCACCGATTTTGTGGATATTTTCAGAGCAGGAGCCACACTGCCTTCTATCACCGTAAGCCCAAACGGAACTAATATTACATCCGGTTGTACCAATACGTTCACTACTTCTATTGTAGGAACAAATTATGATTGGTTTTTTGGAGCAACGGCAAACCCCACAACTACCATAGGGGCTGGCACACCAACAGTAAACAATGTTTCTTTCTTAGTGCCCGGCAATTATATGGTGGTGGTAAACGTAACCACGGTCTGTTGTGGAATAGTGAAAGATTCCATACTAGTTAGCGTAACCGCCAATACCACGGTAACTAATATTACGGCAAGTAGCACCACTATTTGTGCCGGCGACCCCATAACCTTCACTGCCGATGGCAATTTTGCAGTTTACACCTTTGTATTAAATAATGCTATTGACCAAGTTGGACCTTCAAATACTTACACCAATACCGGCATAGTGCAAGGCGATAGTGTCTTGGTTTTTGGTTTTGATGGCACTTGCTACACCAGCCCCAGCGATACAATTGCCCCAATAGTTAATCCTATTCCCAGCGTTACCCTGGCTTCCAACGATGCCGATAATGTTATATGTGCAGGAGATAATGTTACGTTTACGGCCACTGTTGCCGGAATGGACAATTATGAGTTTTTTGATGGGGTTAATTCCGTTCAAACCGGAGCATCAAACACCTATGGTACCACTGGTTTAGCCACCGGAAATAGCATAACGGTTATCGCCACCGATTTGGGTTGTGCCAGTCCATCCAGCACCGCCATTAGCACTACCGTAAATCCTATTCCAACGGTAACCCTGACCAGTTCCGACCCCGATAGCAGTATATGCGATGCCGACCCGGTTTTGTTCACAACAAATCCGGCAGGTATAGCAAGCTATGAGTTTTTCTTAAATGGTGTTTCGGTGCAGGTGGGAAACCAAAATACCTATCCTAACGCCACCTTGGTCAATAATGATCAGGTGACCGTGCAAGCCACTTCAGCAGGAGGTTGTATAAGTGCCGTTTCTAATTATATAACTACAACTGTTACCCAATATCCGGTAATTACCTTAGCTAGTTCCGATGCCGATAATCAAATTTGTTCCCAAGATAATATAACATTTACGGCTACAGCAGCGGGTTTCGACATCTATAACTTTTATAATAGCGGAGCTTTATTACAAACCGGAGCCGGAAATACTTACACCACTTCGGCTTTGCCCTCACCAAACAGCATAACTGTTGAGGCCATTAGCAATAATTGTGTGGGGCCGCTTACGACTGCCCTTGTTACAACCGTAAATCAGGCAAGTGTTATTGTTGCCGGAGCCGATTTTGCCGTTTGTGCAGATGGTGCAATGCAAACTATGACACCCAACCCCACAGGTGGCGATTGGTATGGAACAGGAATAACCATAACCGGAGATTTTACCCCTTCCACTGCCGGAGTTGGCGTTTTTGATTTGCGGTATGAATTTACAAATCCAAACGGATGCTTAAGCAGAGATACATTAAAAGCTACAGTGAATCCATTACCGACAGCGGCATTTTCAGCTACGAGTGTTTGCGAAGGACTTGCCACTGATTTTACAGATTTATCGACTGTGACCAGCGGAACAATCACCGGATGGGCTTGGGATTTTGGCGATTTAGGGACTTCTACGCTGCAAAATCCACAAAATACGTATGCCACATTTGGAACCTATAATGCAACGCTTACCGTTACTTCCTCAGATAACTGCACCAATACTTCAGCAGCACAAACGGAAACAGTATTTGAAAACCCGGTGGCGGGATTTACTGCAACTCCAACCGATACCTGTATTCCACTTATTGCTCGATTTTCGAATACCTCAGGTCCGTCTACACTAACTCAAACAGCTACCTATAGTTGGACATTTGGTGATGGACAAGTTTCGAGTTTATTTGCCCCTGCAGACCCTATCTTATACTCTGCTTCGGGAACGTATGATGTGAAATTGGTAGTAACTACTGCCGATGGTTGTAAAGATTCCCTTACTCAGGTGGGCTATATAACTGTACATTCATTGCCAACTCCCGGCTTTTCGGTTGAACCCAGCGAAGTAGGTCTTTTAGACCCTACTGTAGTTTTGTTAGATAATTCTATAGATGCCACCTCCGGATTTTACGATTTTGGCGATGCTACCTCGAGCGACCTCATGGCATCAAACATTCACCAATACAACGACACCGGGCGGTTTTACATACTGCAAACCGTCGAAAATGTGTGGGGATGTAAAGACAGCGTATCGCATTTTGTGGATGTCCGCCCCGATTACGCCTTCTATCTTCCCAATTCCTTTTCACCAAATAAGGATCTAAGGAATGAAAAGTTTGCCGGAAAAGGCGTAGGCATTAGGGACTATGAAATGGTAATATTCAATCGTTGGGGGCAAATGGTATTCCGCTCAAAGGAACTTGACAATGGATGGGATGGAACAGATAGAATGACCACCACCTATGCCTCAGAAGATATGTACGTGTATAATGTTAATATTACTGACCAAAATGACGAACGCCACAGATATATGGGGCACGTGTTTGTGTTTCGAGGGAAAAGTGAGAAATAATTAATCATTTAATTTGAATGTCAACAAAATCATTAAAATACTGGACAATCCTTTCAGGCCCATTAGTGGCCATAATTTCAATAATGGGACATGGCTTTACAGCTTGGCTATTGCCCATTTACGCTTTTATATTAATACCTGTTTTTGAACTCCTGCTTCCTGCCTCTGAAGTAAACATGAGCGAAGTGGAAGAAGAGATAGCCTTATCGGACCCCTTGTATGATATAGTAGTTTATATAATGGTGCCTTTTCAGTTTCTCATGCTGGCTGTGTTTTTGTATACTATTTCCTTTACCGAAAACACAGTCTGGGAAATAGCTGGAAAGACTTTTTCAATGGGTATAGCCTGCGGAATATTGGGCATTAATGTGGCTCATGAATTGGGGCACCGAATAAAGCCTTACGAACGGTTAATGTCGAAAATGCTCCTGCTTACCTCTTTGTATATGCACTTTTATATTGAGCACAACCGTGGGCATCATAAAAATGTAGCCACTCCATTAGACCCTGCCACTTCTCGTTACGGCGAAATACTCTATGTGTTTTGGTTCCGATCAGTGATATTCAGCTTTCTTTCCGCTTGGGAAATAGAGGCAAAAATGTTAAAGAAGGAAGGGAAAGCCGTTTGGTCGCTCCATAACGAGATGATTCAGTTTCAGCTAATCCAATTGGCTTTTATTGGAGCCATATTCTTGGTGTTTGGCTTAAAAGGAATGATAGCCTTCATAGCGGCTGCCGTAATAGGTTTCCTGCTTTTGGAATGCGTAAACTATATCGAGCACTATGGATTGGTTCGTAAGAAATCAGGCGAATCGTCTTACGAGAAAGTATTGCCGGTGCATAGCTGGAATTCAAACCATGCAATCGGGCGTTTGCTCTTGTTTGAGCTAAGCCGCCACAGCGACCATCATTATAAAGCCAGCCGGAAGTATCAAATTCTTCGCCATTTCGACCATAGCCCCCAAATGCCAACGGGTTATCCCGGAATGATAGTACTATCGCTTTTTCCTCCTTTGTGGTTTTATGTAATGCACAACAACATAGAAAAATATAGGCAGAAAAATCCTGAGTTATCGGCGGCTTGGGCGAAGTAGATTAAGAGAATGGGAAGAATTTAGTATCTCAACGTAGCCGGATGAAACGTTTTCCAGCTATGCCAAAACTCCTGATAAGCGGCCACTTTCTGAAGTTTAGCACCATTCAAACCATTTCCTGAAAGACTGTAAGCCGTTTCCCCTGAAAACAGGGAATCATTTTTTAAAGTGAGGGATTCCTTAGCAGGCTGGTAGAATACCACAAAACTTGTGTTATCCTTTGCGAGAATAACAACGATTGGCTTGTGCTCAATGTTATCGCTGATAAATCTTTCTTTCTTCAATCGATTCCAGTCATAGGCTTTAGCCGTTTGCCCAACAATTACCCCCACCACCCACGATTTTCGATGCCACGATGCTGAATCGGTTCCGGTTAAGTGCCCTTGGCTTTTTCCTTGCTCATAGCTGCCCGTATCGTAATGAGCGGTTGAATAGGAATCGGCTTGCATGATTTTGCTATCAGGATGCAGTGCCAGCCAAGCACTTAAACTAAATTGCTCTGCCGGAACTTCGGGCAAATGGCTGCCTTTTAACTGCCCTATAACGGCTTCACCAGTAGCTTGTCTCCACCATGAATTAGTAGTTTCATCTTCAATCATAGCGTTGAAATGATCCATTCCCACTAAGCGGAAATTTTCCGGTTTTCCATTTACAATAGGTTCAAACACTCGTCCCGTTCGGCACACACTGCAATAAGTTACCATAATGACTTTCCCTCCAACAGTATCTATCACTTGATGATGGTAGGTAAGAAACCGAATGGGGTATGCTTTGGCTTCACCATTTATTTCTACACCAATAACCAAAGCGTCAGCGGGGATTTTGTTTTCAGCAGCAAGACTATACACTGGATTTTGAGGTTGCAAAAACATTTTATCGGCCACCATCTTAAAGTTAAAAAGATAAACAACAAGTGCCACAACAACTAAAGGTAGAACCGGAATCCATTTCCGTTTCCCCAAAAACACAAGCTTTAAACCCGACAATATCATTAACCCAAACACACCTCTGAAAAACCAACGGTAGGAATACAAATAGAATGCAGTACCTAAACTGTTCATTTCCTGACTTCCGGGCATTGGCATAATGAAATACACGTTCAGAATTTCAAAAATTATGATGCCTAGAAAACCTATATAGTATAGTGATTTCATATTGGTTTTGATGAGATAGCAAAAATAGGAGAAGATTGCCAATAGGCTAAACATATAACAAAGCGCCCTAACTATCGTAGCCTAAAACACATTTTACGAGAACATTAAAAATCATCAAATCAAGAATTAATATACCTTTGAATCTCTTAAAAAGTCAGGAAATATTAGGCTGAATTTGCCGAAAAGAAAAGAATGAAAAGAAATTTATTTATTGCTCTCGAAGGAATTGATGGCAGCGGCAAAAGCACTCAGATAAAAATACTTAACGATAAGCTTACAGCAGACGGACACAAAGTATATGCTACTTTTGAGCCTACAGATGGTATAGTTGGAACTGTTTTACGAAATATTTTCAAAGGCGATATATCCGCCGACCATCGAGTTATTGCCGGGTTATTTGTTGCTGACAGGTTAGATCATCTCTTAAACGAATCAAACGGGATTATGAAAAAACTTGCTGAGGGCTATACGGTTATAACCGACCGCTATTACTTCTCATCTTATGCCTACCATAGCGTTTATATGGATATGGAATGGGTGATAAAGGCAAATGCTATGAGTGCTCAAATTCTTCGTCCCGATTTGAATGTATTTATTGATGTGTCGCCCGAAATCTCAATGAATAGAATAAATCTTAACCGAAAAAGTGTGGAGTTATATGAAAGTTTAGAAAATCTTAAAGCAGTAAAAGACAAATATGAAGAAGCCTTTGAAAGGCTAAAACACGTTGAAAAAATTGCAAGAATAGATGGAGATAGATCAGTAGAAGAAATTGCAAAGGATATTTGGGAACGAATAGCAACGCTAAACTCTAAACAAAGAAAATAGTCAACTTTTAGGCATGTTACAGCATTCAATTTTGCCCATTTCAATTCTTCAATACTTTTACAGCGAAAATTGATATAAAATGTCGAAACTTCTTGCAGGAAAAACGGCTCTAATCACTGGAGCATCTCGTGGGATAGGTTATTCCATTGCTAAAGTATTTGCTCAACAAGGTGCTGATGTAGCCTTTACCTATTTAAGTTCGGTGGAGAAAGGACAAGCACTCGAAGCTGAATTGTTGGCTTTGGGTGTGAAAGCAAAGGGATATAAATCAGATGCTTCTAACTACAATGAGGCTGAAAAATTAGTAGCTGATGTAGTAGCTGATTTTGGAACCCTGCATATTTTGGTAAACAATGCTGGTATCACAAAAGATAATCTCTTGATGCGAATTACAGAAGAAAGTTGGGACGAAGTGATACGGGTAAACCTGAAATCGGTGTTTAACCTTACCAAAGCGGCTCAACGAACTATGTTGAAACAACGTTTGGGAAGCATTATTAATTTGAGTTCGGTTGTTGGGGTGAAAGGCAATGCTGGACAAAGTAATTATGCTGCTTCCAAAGCCGGAATTATTGGATTCACCAAATCTATAGCCTTAGAATTAGGCTCCAGAAACATTCGTTGCAATGCTATTGCTCCCGGCTTTATCGAAACCGAAATGACCGGAGCCTTAGACCCAAAAACAGTGGAACAATGGCGTGAGCAAATTCCTTTAAAGCGTGGTGGAACAGGCGAAGATGTTGCAAATGCCTGTGTTTTTCTTGGAAGTGAAATGTCGGCTTATGTAACGGGACAAGTCATCAATGTTGATGGCGGAATGCTTACCTAATCCCTGATTAATATACTTTAGACGCAATCCTTCGGGTAACTTCACTTGTTCCCATTGTATAAAAGTGAAGGCAAGGCACACCCGCTTTCAATAGTTCCTGACTTTGAGCAATAGCCCATTCTATTCCAATTTCCTTCACTAATTTATCTTCTTTGCAATGGTCTATTGCATCTTGTAATTCTTCAGGAAGATCGATATGGAAAATGCGAGGAAGCACAGTGGTTTGTTTACGAGCAGTGATAGGCTTTATGCCGGGAATTATTGGAACGTTGATTCCAGCTTCTTTGCACTTTTCAACAAACTGAAAAAATTTCTTATTGTCAAAAAACATCTGTGTAACAATATATTCTGCTCCGGAATCAACTTTTTCCTTTAGAAATTTTAAGTCTGATTTCAAGTTAGGAGCTTCAAAATGTTTTTCAGGGTAGCCAGCCACTCCGATACAAAAATTAGTATGCACTGCATTTTCGAGTTCATGTTCTAAATATTCGCCTCGGTTCATTTTAGCAATTTGATTCACCAAGTCTGTTGCGTAAAAATTTCCATCAGGTTCGGGTATAAATGATGCTTCATTTTTTATGGAATCTCCCCTAAGTGCCAACACATTTTCTATTCCTAAAAAATTTAAGTCAATCAAAGCATTCTCAGTCTCTTCTTTAGAAAATCCACCACAAATTATGTGAGGAACAGTGTCCACTTGATATTTGTTCATCAAGGCTGCACAAATTCCCACAGTTCCAGGACGTTTCTTTATAGACTTTTTAAGTAAAGAACCATCGGGCTTCTTCTTATATAAATATTCTTCACGGTGATAGGTTACATCTATAAAGGAAGGCTTAAACTCCATCAAAGGATCAATGCCTTCAAAAATAGATTTTATGCTTTGGCCTTTTAGCGGTGGCAATATTTCAATGGAAAATAGCGTTTTGCCTTTAGCGTTTTTAAGATGGTCGGTAACTTTCATAAAATTTGGTGCGAAAGTAGAAAATAAAAAAGGCCATCCATTAGGACAGCCTTTTCTAATAAGAAAAAGTATTGAATTAGTGAGCTACCATAAACCGAAGTGGAGGAGTGGTAGAACCGCCACCTTCACTAACTACAATAGTGTATATTCCGGGAAAAAATTCATTTACATCAATTACATTGTTGCTTTTGCCAACGCCATCGGTATCAACACCGCCTTTTTGCATAACTATTTTACCCAAAACGTCATAAATTTTGATTGTAATAGCAGCGTTTGCAGTTGGGGTGGAAACATTAATCACTAATTTATCATTCGCCGGATTAGGAAATGCCGACACAGTAGAGGTTTGAATACCTAATGTTTCAATGGTTTCGTTAGCCGCAGATACTGTGATGGCGGCTAGTAGCAGCAGGGGAAGGAAGATGTTTTTCATACTAAGAAGTATTAAAATTTCAAGTACAAAGATACGAATGGATTTGAAATAGAAAAAAAATATTTGATACATTTTATACACAAAACCCATTGTAGTTTTATTGCGATTCCTCCTAAAACTTGCCGCCAATCCATTCATTAAAATTAATAAGTTGTTCTTCATTAGCTTTTTCCGATTTGTTAGCTCTGAACCAATCTACAATTGCCATCAATTTTTTGTTTTTCTTGTCAGGACCGGGCTTGCTCATCTGTTTGAGAAGTTCCACCATTTTTTGTTCACTTTCAAAACTTGTTTCGGCCAGTAATGCTTTAAACTCCTTTTTAACTTGTTCAATACGATGTTCTAAATATTGAAAATCTTGCAACTCAAATCGAACTATAAGTTCAGCAATCGAAACCCGAAACCGTAAATTTATATCAGCATTAGCGAAATCGGGAAGCAGATACAACTTGGCAAAATAGCGCGCCGACTGTTTGAAGTTCGTTTTCTCGTATTGAAAAATAGCTAGATTCAAATATATAAACTGCTCATAAAACGGTGATTTAAGTTGCTCGTTTTGCATCATTTGTTCCAGTAAATCGACAGCTTTATCCAAATTTAGTTTAGAATAATTTATTACCAGTGAATTATAATAGAAGAACAAATACTTGTCGTAATGCAGACGGTTAAACTCTTCCATAGCCGTTTGAAGTTTCTCAGCATACTCCAACGACTCCTCCATTTTGTCGTTTTTGAACAGGGTATTTACAATATAGGTAAGCACCTGAAGTTTGGTTTCATGATTGTTTCGGCTAAAGAGATTTTCGGCAGTAAACTCACCATAAATCTTCAATAAATATCCTTCAAGATTCACATAATCGTGGCGTTGGAGCAAAATCCTGCTCACAGCTTGATACACTCTAAAACGTAAAGCAGGACTCATTTTCAATTCTGCATCCTGAGCAAAATTCTCAATTGTTTTTTCAAGCATTTCGGCTACTGGATTTTCTTTGGGAGAGAAATTCTGAGTAATTTTTAACCGATAACTCAACACCGAAAGCACATCATCTATTTGCCGCAACCGGGCCAGATTCATCGAGTTTTCCTTCCTCAAACGGATATATTCTTCGGGATCAATGCTCAGCACCTCATAAGACAATCGGATGTAATCACTGTAAATGATTTCCAATAGTTCAAAATATTCGGCCTTTGCAGCCTGTTTCTCTGCTTTTTTGAGGTAAAACAAAGCAACTTTGAAAATATTTTTGTGAAAGAAAAACTTCGACAAAGCCACCCAAAAAAGCGTATTATTAAATTCATCCCCATCGAAATGTTGCAAAAGCAAACTTTTTCCTAACTCGTGGGTGAGGCGGTTTTTCAGGCGGTAAAACGAATTCTTATCACCATCACCATATAGTGATTTGAATACCTTTTCATCATCATAATCTTCACCCACTTTTCGGATATAATCCAATATTTTCAAGTCTTTACGGTCTTCAGACCCATCGAAACGGGAAGCATACAATTTAAAAAACCTGAGTTCTTCCTTACTCAGATTTGCAACGATTTGATTTAATATATCCAGTTTGAGGGCGTAAGATTACATAAATTTTGTGTAACTCTTAAAATCGATTTACGGTATCTTTGGCCAAATTTACTGCTATGAAAAAGATTTACATCATTTTGCTACTGTCATATTTGGCGGGTTCTTTGAAGTTAAATGCTCAAAACGTGTATTTGCAACCTATCAATGTTTTTTTGGGTGCTCAGCCCGTTTCAAACGGAATTGTGCAAAGCGTTACCCAGGCAGAAACCTTGTCAATGAGAATTAAGAATATTGGTAACGATGTTTTTACAGGAGCGGTTGGGCTTGGAATCAGGGTAACAAATAATAGTGTAACGAATTTAGAAGTTCCCTATTCGGCAACATATCCTGTTACACAATTAATTTCAGGAGACTCAGTTATTATTGGCTTTCCCAGCATAGGCTACCCCGATTCGGCTTTGCAATTAAAAATAGGTGGAAACGTAGTTGTAGTGTGGCCTAAATCGGGGGGCGGCATCAATAATATTGTTGCTGCCGATTCTGTAACATTCAACTTAACTATTTCAGATACTGCTACGTTAGTAATGAGTCGGCAGTTTAATAACCGTTTTATAGTGTATCCAAACCCAAGTTCAGAATACGTTTATTTTAAAGAAACAGGAAATGAAGAAGATGAAATTGAACGAATTGAAGTTTTCTCATCTTCTGGAATTATGGAAAAAACAGTAGTTAATCCCAAGCAAAAACTAAACTTATCGGGACTTGCTTCGGGACAGCATTCGCTGCTTATTTATACTAAAGATAAGCAGGTGTTACGAATGAAAGTAGTGGTGCGAGCAGCTTTCTAAATAAAAGTGCGATGCCTTTAGTTTGCGTATAACTCGTTAAAAACTTTCCTTAATGCAAATGGTTTAGGGTTTCACAAAAAATACCTTTGTGCTTTCATAACCCAATGGCCGATATTCCACAACTTCAAAAAATTGCTTCCCAAGTTCGCCGCGACATAGTGCGGATGGTTCACGCTGTAAACTCAGGCCATCCGGGCGGCTCGTTGGGTTGTGCCGATTTTTTTACTGCACTATACTTCGACATTCTTCAGCACGACCCCCAAAACTGGGATATGAATGGCACGAATCAAGATTTATTTTTTCTCTCAAACGGACATATTTCGCCCGTATTCTATAGTGTATTAGCACGAAGCGGATATTTTCCTGTAGCGGAATTGGCCACTTTTCGCAAATTAAATAGCCGCTTGCAAGGTCATCCCACCACCCACGAGCATTTACCCGGAGTAAGAGTTGCCAGTGGCTCGCTTGGTCAGGGTTTATCGGTGGCAATTGGTTCGGCTTTAGCTAAGAAGTTGAACGGCGACAATAAATTGGTTTACGTTTTGTGTGGCGATGGCGAATTGCAGGAAGGCCAAGTTTGGGAAGCAGCGATGTATGCTGCGGCAAAAAAGGTGGACAATATTATTGCTACCATAGATTTCAACGGTCGACAAATAGATGGCGACACCGATGCTGTGTTGCCAATGGGTAGTCTGGAAGCCAAATGGAGAGCTTTTGGATGGGAAGTAATTAATATGAACGGCAACAATATGACCGATGTGATAGCCACATTGCGCATTGCTAAAACCTTTACAGGAAAACAAAAACCGGTAATGATATTAATGAAAACCGAAATGGGACAAGGTGTTAATTTTATGATGGGAAGCCACAAATGGCACGGCGTAGCACCAAACGATGCCCAACTGGCTGAGTCTTTAGCTCAGTTGGAAGCTATGGGAGACTATTAAGGTCTTTCAGGGAAAGGCCACAAAGGCATAATCCTTATTCTGGGTATATACCGCCACAAAGTTGGTTTCGGATAATTTCTTGCGTGAGGCATATTCTGTAAGTAATGAAATATTTAAGCCGCACTTTTGAGTGATGAAATTATAGAGTTCGGCGGGATTAGTGCCGTAAAACTCCGATGCACCGAGGCCACACTCAAAAACCATAACGGGTTTGCAACGTTTTAAAGTTTGTTCAGCTCCTTTTATTACGCCAAACTCAGCTCCTTCAACATCTATTTTAATTAAATCAATTTTTACGTCGGGTGGTATCAAATCATCGAGCCGCTTTACATCCACTTTTATTTCTTCAATATCGGGATTTGCCACATCGTATTTCCGTCTGCGAAGTCCGCTATAGGCCGGAGCATTCTTTACCCAGTTGAACGAAAGAACATCCTCCGAATCAGAAAGAGCTAAGTTGTAAAATTTCGCCTTTCCTGAATACTTAGCTTCCAAATCTTTAAAAAGGTAGGGAATTGGCTCAAAACAAAAGTGCTTTCCCTTTGGTGCATATTTCAGCATAATATCTAAAATTTCCCCTTTGTGGCAGCCTACATCAATGCAGTTGGAGTTTTCGGTAACTGCTGATTCAATTACTTGGCGGGTATATTTATCGTAGCGTTGGTTTTGCGTAATTGCAATTCCTAAATTATCGAGTATGTATTTGGCGGTTTGGCGAAGACGAGACATTTATTGTTTATTTCACAGTGAAAACAACCGTTTCAAAGTGAATACTGTAGCTAATTGGAATGAAAATCTATACCACAAAGGTAAGTAAACTCTATTTGCAAAGAAGGTCATAAAACAAAAAGGATGTGCGACTATGTATCTTTAAAAAACTTCCCAAAAAGCAAATCTTGTTGATTTTACTCGTTCCTTTATTATTACAGACTATCGAATATGCATATTCTATGGATAAGTGGCAGCTACCTTCACCCCAAATTTTTTCTATGACCCGATACGCTTTGCTAATTGCTGCTCTGTTACCATTTTCAGCATTCTCACAAAAAAATACCTCGTTTAAAGCCCTATTCTATAATGTAGAAAACCTGTTCGATACCATCGACGACCCCGCAAAAGATGATAAAGAGTATTTACCAACCGCAAAAAAGCAATGGGATACCAAGAAATATTTCACCAAATTAAATCAAATTGGTCAAGTTATTTCTGAAACGGGTTTCCCCGAAATTGTAGGTTTATCTGAAATTGAAAACAGAGTGGTTTTAGAAGATTTAATTAAAACTAAGAATATTAAAGGACACAATTATACTATTATTCATGCTGAAAGTCCCGATAATCGTGGAATTGATGTAGCGATTTTGGTAAATGGCAAACAATTTAAAACACATTACACTGAAGCAATAAAAGTTACCCTACCCGGCGATTCGGCCAAGCCAACTCGTGATATCTTATATACGAAACTGGTTTATTCAAAAGATACACTTCATGTTTTTGCTAATCATTGGCCATCGCGAAATGGCGGCGAAGAAAGGAGTGAACCCAATAGAATTGTAGCCGCAAAAACACTTGCCGTTGCAAAAGACAGCATAGTAAAAAATCAGCCCAACGCTAAATTGTTAATTATGGGCGACTTTAACGATTATCCCACCAATGTTAGCCTAAAAGATTTTCTGGGTGCTGCTACTGACCCGGCTTTGGCAGAGCCAAAGGGTTTGGTAAACCTTTGCGGCCCACTGTTTAGTAAAGGCGAAGGCTCTGATTTCTATAAAGAAAAGTGGACAATGCTCATAAATATGATTGTTTCCACCTCGCTTTTAAAAAGCACAAAAGGCTTTAAAGCCATAAATGCTGAAATATTTAAGAAAGAATTCCTGCTTTACAAAAACAACAAAACGGGTATTGAAACTCCAAACCGCACTTATTTGGGCGATAAATATGTGGGCGGTTATTCCGACCATTTGCCTGTGTTGGTGAATTTTGTTTGGAATAAGTAGATTACTCCGCAATCCTTGCCAAAGGCGTAACATCCAAACCACAAGTTTCACCATCCAAATATCGAAAATAGCCGGCAATGGCAATCATAGCAGCGTTGTCGGTGCAGTATTCAAACTTAGGAATAAATGTTTCCCAACCTTCTTTTTCACCAAGAACAGTCAGTGCTTTCCGTAGTCCTGAATTAGCCGAAACCCCTCCTGCAATAGCAATTTGATTGATGCGATTATCTTTAGCTGCCCGCCGCAATTTCATCAATAAAAAATCAACAATAGTTCTTTGGTAAGAAGCACAAATATCTCCAAGATTTTCTACAACAAAATCAGGATTTTTTGCCACATTATCCCGTACGAAATAGAGCATGGAGGTTTTTAAGCCACTAAAGCTGAAATTGTAATCGGGTATTTGAGGTGTGGGAAACTTAAACTTATCCGCATTCCCCATTTGAGCATATTTATCAATCAATGGCCCGCCGGGATAGGGTAATCCTAAAATTTTTGCCGCCTTATCAAAGGCTTCTCCGGCAGCATCATCATTGGTTTGCCCCAGTATGTGCATATCCGAAGGCGAATTTACCAGCACTATCTGAGTGTGTCCACCCGAAACCGTTAAGCACAGAAATGGGAATGTCGGTTTCAACTGTTTTTCGTCCTCAATCAAATGAGCCAAAACATGTGCTTGAATATGATTTACGCTTACCAGGGGTTTCTGTAACGACAGGGAAAGGCCCTTCGCAAACGAAACCCCAACCATCAGCGAACCTACCAAACCCGGCCCCTGCGTAAAAGCTATGGCATCAATTTCCTGAATAGAAATATTCGCTTCTAGTAAAGCCAGATTTAGGCTTGGAACTATATTTTGAAGATGTGCCCGCGAGGCCATTTCAGGCACTACACCACCAAATTGCTTGTGAGCTTCCTGCCCGGCAACAATGTTTGAAAGGATTTTACCGTCCCGCAACACAGCAATTCCTGTGTCGTCGCAACTGCTTTCAATGGCAAGAATTGTGGTAATAATTGAATTTTTGATATTAAATTCGTTTATGAGATTATTTAGAAATACTTACTATGTAAATGGATTTCCCCTTCAATCAACTTAACTTTTGGCTATTTGAGTTAGGAGGAGACTGAAAAAGTGTATCTTTCCTTTGCGAACACATATACATGGCAAAGATACAAATAAGCATTATTCAAACACAAGCCCAAAATCAACCAAATTGCAGAAAAGCTTGACATTAGTTCATTTGTACCCCAATATTAGTCGCTCCAATTTCGTTACCATTCATACCTTGAAGTCTGCAAAATTAAACCAGTATATAAACGGATTGAGAAATGTGCATTGAACAATCGAGAAGATTTTGAGCGACTAAATTTACCCCATTGCAGTAGAATTTACAGTCAAAATACCACCAAATTTTAATTAGGTTTTTGTTTACATTTGCGGGCTTTTTGAAAAACCCCCATCCGTGATAAATTGTCCCAAAAATATTCTTCATAAACTGCTCGTTTTTACTACTGTTTCTGCACTTTTTGCCTCTTGCGTTACAAAAAAAGACATCACTTACTTTCAGCAACTCGACCGGAGTAAAATTGATACCGTAAATGTTGACAGAAGCATAAACGATGAAACCAGCAAATTAAGAACATCGGCCTATCAAGCTAAAATTCAGCCCGGCGACCTGCTAAATATCTCCATCAGTTCACTCAGTCCCGAAGGTAGTGCAATGTTTACATTTCAGTCTGCCGCCAAATTGGGGTCTGTTGACTTGGCTGCTAATAATCAGCCAATTGGCTTTTTGGTTGATGCCGACGGAGATATCCAATTTCCGGTAATAGGAAATATTAAAGTGGGCGGCAAAACAACGCTGGCCGTACGACAAGATATTCAAACTAAACTTTCTGTGTATTTGCAAAGCCCTGTGGTTAGTGTTCGTTATTCTAATTTCAAAGTTTCAATTATGGGTGATGTGGCTAAACCGGGCGTTTATACATTTCCCAGCGAAAGGGTTACTTTGCTCGAAGCCATTGCTACAGCCGGCGACCTAACCATTTTTGCAAACCGCCGCTCTGTTAAAATTGTTAGAGAACGGGATGGGAAAAATGAAATCACAACATTAGACCTCACTGATAAAGAAGTTTTGAGAACGCAAATGATGTATTTGCAGCCAAACGACATAATTTATGTTGAACCCGGAAAAGGAAAAATTGCATCAACGGATAATGCCTATAGAATTATCCCTATGATACTTTCCGGATTAACGATAATAGCCTTAGCTTATTACAGATTAGCCCGATAAGCTGGTTTTAATGCAGCCCAACGCTAAAATATACCTTGCAGGACACAAAGGAATGGTGGGTTCTGCAATTCTAAGAACTCTTCAACAAAATGGGTTTACAAATACGTTTTGTCGCACTTCAACCGAATTGGATTTAATGATTCAGGCAGATGTAAAGCATTTTTTTCTAACAGAAAAACCTGAATATGTATTTGTAGCAGCAGCCAAGGCGGGTGGGATAATTGCAAACGATACTTATAGAGCTGAGTTCCTTTACAACAATTTGATTATTGCTGCCAATGTAATACATGCTGCATATCAATCAGGAGTAAAGAAATTGCTGTTTTTGGGTTCATCGTGTGTGTACCCAAAATTTTCGCCCCAGCCCATAAAAGAAGAGTATTTGCTGACCGGAGAGTTGGAACCAACGAATGAAGCTTATGCCATTGCAAAAATTGCCGGTATAAAAATGTGCGAGGCATACAAACATCAATATGGCTGCGACTTTATAAGCGTTATGCCTTCAAACGTATTTGGTCCTGGGGATAATTATGATTTAGAAAATTCACATGTTTTGCCTGCTTTAATTCGAAAATTCCACGAAGCTAAAATGAAGAATTTGCACACCGTTACATTATGGGGCAGTGGCACACCAAAACGAGAATTTATTTACAGTGAAGATTTGGCTGATGCCTGCGTTACGATTATGCAGCAAAAAAGCACTTTCAGCCGCATAAACATTGGTGTAGGTGAGGATATTTCTATTTATGAATTAGCTCTGCTTATTAAAAAAGTGATTGGTTTTGAAGGCGAAATTGTTTTCGATTCAACTAAACCAGATGGCACACCTCGGAAACTTTTGGACATTTCGCGTTTAGAATCCTATGGGTTTAAAGCAAAAACCACATTGGAAGAAGGAATTAAAAAGACATATCAATATTATTTGTCCACCCTGAATTAAATGAAAACTGCATTAATAACGGGTGTTACCGGACAAGATGGTGCTTACCTTTCAGAGCTTTTGCTTAAAAAGGGCTATTTAGTTCACGGAATCAAACGTCGTTCGTCTTCATTTAATACACAGCGAATAAACCATCTGTATCAAGATTTGCATACCGATAATGCAAACTTTCAGCTACATTATGGCGACCTCTCCGATAGCACGAATCTTATTCGGATAATACAGGAAACGCAGCCCGACGAAATTTATAATCTGGCGGCAATGAGCCATGTTAAAGTGAGTTTTGAAACACCAGAATATACAGCGAATGTTGATGGTATCGGCGTTTTGAGGTTGCTCGAAGCGGTGAGGCTTTTAAAGATGACCGATAAAACTAAAATTTATCAGGCATCCACCTCCGAACTTTATGGCTCAGACCAAGCTGTTCCTCAAAACGAAAAAACACCATTTTATCCCCGTTCGCCATATGCAGTAGCCAAACTATTTGCTTACTGGACTATCATAAATTACCGCGAAGCTTATGGAATGTTCGCTTCAAATGGCATACTATTTAACCACGAGTCACCGTTAAGAGGAGAAACGTTCGTAACCCGAAAAATAACCATGGCCGTTGCTGCCATTGCTGCCGGGAAACAACAAAAATTATTCTTAGGAAATCTGGATGCAAAACGCGACTGGGGACATGCAAAGGACTATGCAGAAGGAATGTGGCGAATATTACAACACGCAAAACCCGACGACTTTGTGTTAGCCACTGGAATTACCACCACTGTTAGAGAATTTGCCCGACAAGCTTTTGCTGTATTGGGTATCGCTATCGAATTCTCGGGAGAAGGGGTAAATGAAAAAGGAATAATTTCGGCAGTATCAAATACTGAATTCAAACATCTAAATGAAGGCGATGAAGTAATCACAATTGATGAACGATATTTCAGACCAACTGAAGTGGACTTGCTGATTGGTGATGCCTCAAAAGCACATAGAGAGTTAGGTTGGAAACCAACCTCAACCTTGAGCGAAATAATTGCCGAAATGACCAATAATGACTATAATTTAATAAAAAGGAATATTTAAAGAAAATGCAAATCGAAGAAACACAAAACAAGCTTTTACAAAATCAAGACTTCCAAATACAGGAATACCTATTAAAATATTTATCCAAGTGGTATTTGTTTCTGCTTTCCTTATTTGTAGCATTACCTTTAGCTTGGTTAGTCCTATTTTTTACAGTTCCTGAATATTCTATCGAAAGCTATGTGATTATTGAAGAAAGCAAAAAAGGCGAATCGGGTTCTAATGAATTGCTTAAGGAACTTGATTTATTTGACGGTAGCAAATTGGTGGAAAACGAAATTGCTATTCTCTTGTCGAGAAGTTTACTTTACAAAACTATTGATGACCTACATTTTGATGTAAAATACTATCAACTTCAGCGATTTAAAGAAAAGGAACTTTACACTGGCTCTCCAATATTTGTAAAATATGACTCCATTTATGTACCTGATGCAAAGTATTTTGTAGATATTATTGATACAAACAACTTTGAGTTTCAAATGACATCGGAAAGTTCAAATGCTGTAAATGGCAAACCAGTTAAACACAAATTTGGCGACATAATTAAAACCGATATTGGTACATTTATTATTGAAAAAACCGACAAAATACAACGCTACATTAACAATCCAAACAACGAAAATGGAAGTAGTTTTTATTTTACTTTAAAAAACAAGAATGAGCTGGTGAAAAAATATAGAGCCGCTTTAGCCATTGAACTCACCAAAAAAGAATCTACAGTTTTAAAACTTTCTCTAAAAGACAATATCCCAAACCGGGGTATGGTATTTTTAGATAAATTAATGGAAACATACATTAAAAATGGAGTTGAACTTAAAAATGAAATAGGCTCAAACACATTAGCGTTTTTGAGTGAAAGACTTAAATTGCTTTCAAATGATGTTTCGGATGTAGAAAACCAATTTGAAGATTTCAAATCCGCCCACGGCATAACAGATATTAATCGTGATGCAGAAGTGTTGCTAACAGGTTTGATGGATTACGACAAACAACTCGAATCCATAAATGGTCAATTAGCTCTTGTGGCCGATTTAGACGAGTACACTAAAAGTTCAAAAACATTTGAATTGGTTGCTCCATCTATTTCTAGTTTAACCGACCCCATTCTTTTAGGAATATGTAATCAAATAATTACAACTGAAACACAAAGAAATCTCTTAGCCACGTCGGTTAAAGAAGGCAATCCTCTGCTGATTAACATTAACAACCAATTAACAGAGCTTAAATCAACATTAAGCCGCAGCATTAAACAGTATCAAAGAACCTTGAATGTTTCTAAGTCTTTTTTGAGCAAAAAGTATGGGAAATTTGAAAAAGGCATAAAGGAAATTCCTCAAACAGAACGACAGCTTATTGGTATAAAACGACAATTGGCTATTAAGGAAAATCTGTATGTACTTTTATTGCAAAGACAGGAAGAAGCAGCTCTTTCGCTTGCTTCAACAGTTTCCGATAACCGAGTTTTAGATGCTGCTGTTTCGTCAGATATGCCAACGAAACCTGTTCCCAGATTAATTTATGCTTTTACATTAATTATAGCATTGCTGTTACCAGTAGTATATATTGAAGTGCGGGAGGCTTTGAATTTCAAAATAACGAGCAAAAAGGATATTCAAACTCAGGTTTCAGCACCAATATTGGGTGTTGTTCCATTTTCGGATCATAGTGAAGAGATTGTGGCCACGCAAAATGCTAAGTCGTCAATATCTGAATCATTCCGGAATATTAGAACCAATTTGCAATATATGTCAAAAGGGGCCGATAAATTAATAATGTGTGTAACCTCCAACATTAGCGGTGAGGGTAAAACATTTATTACCTTAAACCTATCGGCATCTATTGCTATAACCGGCAAGAGAGTGGTTATGCTTGAAATGGACTTACGGAAACCTAAACTTTCGAAAGCCCTTGGCATTTCAAATATTAAAGGGCTTAGCAATTATTTTATTGGTCAGGCAAATATTTCAGACATAATAGTGAAATCGGGTGTGGATAGCAATTTAGATATTATTCCTTCGGGACCAATACCTCCCAATCCGGCGGAGTTGCTGATTTCTGATAAAATGACTGAGTTAATTAAAACGCTTTCAGAAATGTACGATTATGTAATAATTGACACTCCTCCTGTTGGTCTTGTATCTGATGCGTTTACTATCAATAATTATTGCGACTATGTGTTTTATATTGTTCGACAGGATTATACCGATAAAGGTTTCTTGACCTATATTCAAGAACTTTACACATCGGGAAAAATGAAAAATATTGGCTTAGTGTTGAACGGTGTAACTTCAGGAAGCACTTATGGCTACGGATATGGGTACGGGTACGGGTATGGCTATGGTTACGGGTACGGGTATTATTCTGACGACAATCAAAAGTTGCCTATATGGAAAAGGTTGTTTACCAATACTAAAAAGGACAAAAAGTCGAAAAAGAGCAGTAAAGGCTAACCCTTAGTAGATGGCAAATCCAGAACCCCAAAAAGTATTAGTTACCGGAACTGCTGGATTTATTGGGTTTCATTTGGCCGTACGTTTAATTAACCAAGGCTATGCAGTGGTGGGTTTGGATAACGTTAATGACTATTATGACACTGCGTTAAAATTTGGGCGACTGAAAGAAACCGGAATTGAAGAAGGGGAGGTTTCATATAATACGCTTGTAACAAGTAAACGGTATGCCAACTATAGGTTCATCAAACTAAACCTCGAAGACAAAAGCAATATAGATAAACTTTTTGCCGCTGAAAAGTTTGATTTGGTGTGTAACCTTGCTGCCCAGCCGGGTGTACGATATAGTTTAGAAAATCCCGATGTGTATGTTCAGTCAAACATTGTTGGGTTTCTGAATATTTTAGAAGGTTGCCGCCATTACGCAGTTAAGCACTTAGTGTATGCCAGTTCATCGAGTGTTTATGGCTTGAATGAAACAATGCCTTTTTCTACCGAAGACAATGTGGATCATCCCATTTCACTATATGCAGCAAGTAAAAAAAGCAATGAGTTAATGGCTCATACCTATAGCCACTTGTTTAATTTGCCCACTACCGGACTTCGTTTTTTTGTTGTCTATGGCCCTTGGGGTCGACCCGATATGGCTTTGTTTTCGTTTACAGAATCTATTATTCAGGGCAAGGCTATCAAGGTGTTTAACAATGGCGAAATGCTTCGCGACTTTACTTATGTAGATGATATAGTGGAAGGTATAGTTCGGGTACTGGAAAATCCTGCACAGGGCGAAAAGGACTGGAACGGCAAAAAGCCTAATCCTGGAGTATCAAAAGCTCCGTATAAAATTTACAATATTGGAAATAGCAAACCGATAAAATTGCTCGATTTTATTACAACTGTTGAAGAGAAATTGGGTGCTGAAGTAGAGAAAATTATGCTTCCTATCCAGCCTGGCGATGTGTTATCCACTTTTGCCGATACCTCCGGGCTTGAAAAAGATTTCAACTATAAACCCAATACTTTACTCAAAGATGGTGTTTCCAGTTTTGTAGATTGGTATAAAGATTTTTACAAAATATAGTTCTCGAAGTATTTTCCGTTAATGAAAAATCAGTCCCGTTCGTACGGGATCCATCAGTTAATCAGGCAAATAATTCGTCCCATTCCTCCAACAGCCCAATCTCAAATCCCTACCTATCTTTACCACCTTAAAACACATAAGCAATGATTCGTTCCATGACTGGGTTTGGCAAAGCACAAGCCACTCTGCCCGATAAAAAACTAAGCATCGAACTACGGTCGCTCAACAGCAAACAGTTTGATTTAACACTCAAGATACCTTCTTTTTTGCGAGAAAAGGAAAGCGAATTGCGGGCATTTTTGTCGAAAGAAATGGAGCGAGGAAAAGCTGAATGTTATATTTCATTAGAAAGCGGCGTGGACAAACCTGTGGCCATAAACCGTGAACTTTTCAAGTTTTATTACAACGAATTGTTAGCAATCAGCCGCGATGTAAAAGCCGATACCGAGGGCATTTTTCGCATTGCAGCCACCATGCCCGACGTGATCCGACCCGAAAAAGACGAACTCGACCCCGAATATTGGATAATTATTTACTCTGCAATGGAACTTGCTGCCGAAAACTTTATTCAGTTTCGGGAGAACGAAGGCAGAACCATAGAAACCGACCTGAACGAACGCTTGGCCGGAATACAAACCGGATTAGATGATATTGCTGAATTAGATGCCAACAGAGTGGAACGAATAAAAGAACGCATTAGCAACCGCCTACGTGATTTAGCCGCCGACCAGCAATTTGATCCCAATAGATTGGAGTTGGAAATGGTTTATTATGTGGAAAAACTCGATATAAACGAAGAAAAAGTTCGTCTATCAGCCCACCTCCAATACTTTCACGACATTCTTGAAGAACCCACATCCCAAGGCCGCAAATTAGGTTTCATTGCTCAAGAAATGGGGCGTGAAATTAATACCATTGGTTCAAAAGCCAACGATGCTGCAATCCAGCAAATTGTGGTGCGAATGAAAGATGAATTAGAAAAAATTAAAGAGCAGTTGAATAATGTGTTATGACGGGCTTATTTGCTACGATAAATTTCCTTTAAAACCTAGTATAGTTCAAATTCCTCTAAAATGACACTACAAAAGAAACTTCTTTTTTTCTGCCTGCTATCATGTTTAGGCTTTAATTTATTTGCCCAATCCATCCCACAATATGAACATGTGCTTATTGCAGTTTTAGAAAATCACGGCTATAGTCAAATGGTGGGGGCGTCGTCAGCACCCTATATCAACAGCTTAATTGCCGATCCAAATGCAGCTACTTTTACTGATGCTCATGGCATATCGCATCCAAGCCAGCCCAATTATCTTCAGCTTTTCTCAGGTAGTAACCAAGGTGTAACCGACGACAACCTTCCGCCAAATTTACCTTTCACCACCTGCAATCTGGGTTCTGAACTGCTCACCCATGGTTATACTTTTGCGGGTTATAGTGAAGATTTGCCCAGCGTAGGTTCAAATGTGGAAACTAATGCCAACTATGCAAGAAAGCACAATCCTTGGGTAAATTGGCAAGATGCTTCTGTAAATGGAATTCCGGCATCGCTCAATCTTCCTTACACCGATTTTCCTGCCGATTATTCCACTCTACCCACCCTGTCATTTGTTATTCCGAATTTGGCAAATGATATGCACGATCCTCCATTTCTACCAACGGCGATCAGCACCGGCGATGCATGGGTACACGATAATCTTGATAGCTATGTTCAATGGGCAAAAACCCATAGCAGCCTCTTTATCCTCACCTTCGATGAAGATGAATACTTGGAAAACCAACGCATACTAACCATTTTTATTGGACAGCATGTTATGGGTGGTCAGTATAACCAAAACATTGATCATTATTCTGTGTTGCGAACCCTTGAAGATATGTATGGTTTGAACTTATGCCAAAGCAGTCAAACCGCCACACCTATTACCAATTGCTGGACAGCTTCTGCCATTGGCATTGAAAAAATCATCAAAAACCCTGAAAAGATAAGCATTACGCCCAATCCAGTTAAGGGCATTTTTACTTTGAGTTGCGATGATATTAGTTTAGTGTCAAAGCTCACGATTACAAATAGTCTAGGGCAATTAATTCAGGCTGATTATGAAATTGTTTCCAAAAACACCCTTCAAGTTTCAACCCAAAATCTACCCGGTGGGCTTTATACCCTTGAACTGAGCACCAAAAAAGGTGTGCAACATTCTAGATTCATTGCCGAATAAAGCTCAGGAAGTACCCTGTGAAATTATTTATATGCATTAGATAGATGCCAATTTATTTAAGCACTTCAGCCATAAAACATTTCTGCCTTATTTCTGTTTCATCCTTATGCAAACTCTTATCACCTATTTTATCACAACCCTCATTTTCTTTTCTATTGACCTTGTGTGGCTGGGCTTAATAGCCAAAAACTTCTATCGGCAAAAACTTGGCTTCGTGCTTTCGCCCGATGTAAACTGGACAGCAGCTATTGTGTTTTATCTGATATATATTGGCGGAATACTTTATTTTGCAGTGCTGCCTGCATTAAAAGACCAGAACTACCAAACAGCACTCATTCAAGGGGCTGTTTTAGGAATGCTTTGTTACGCCACCTACGACCTCACCAATATGGCCACCATCAAGAACTGGCCACTCAGCATAGTAGTGGTAGATATTATTTGGGGAACAGTCTTAACCGGTAGTTGCTCTGTTGTTTCCTTTTTTGTAGCTCAGAAATTGTTGAATTAGCTTAAATTCAAATTGGTGGTTAATTTATGTTTAGTAATATTTTGGAAAATATGTTAAGATTAGGATAAATATCCGTCCTAAATTTGTTGATTCAAAATCAATTCAAAATGAAAACAAATTTAACGCTTACTATTTTACTTTCTTTTTTTTCATTGATAGCCCAAGCCCAATGGGGGATAACGGGTTTAAGCGGCGGAACAGTTAAATGCCTCGCTAACGATGGAACACGGATTTATGCCGGAACCGCCAATATAGGTTTACAGGTTTCGGGCGATGGCGGAGCTAATTGGGCAGATATGAGTAGCGGGCTACCCGGAACTTCTGTGCTTTCTATAGACGTAAACGGAACTTCAATCTATGCCGGGTTCGTACAACAAACTGTGTCAAAACAAAAAAAGCATATAAATTTGACACAATATGGAACAAGAAGACAACTTTGATTACAAATCATTTGAGAAAGCCGCGATTCGTGGACTATTCTCTGGG
>CANJNG010000018.1 GCA_947475205.1 Bacteroidota bacterium | reverse complement strand
TATAGCAAATTGTATTTTAAATGCATGCGGATGGAAACCCATCCCATAACCAACGGATTTTAATCCGTTGCAAACTGAACGATTGTTAAATCATTTTGCCGAAATGGTGCAATTTGTCATGCACCAATAAAAAAAAAGGCTAACCGTGTTGGTTAGCCTTTTCTACAAAAAACAGATGCTTTATTATTTCTTAGCCTTCAAGATTTGAATTTCTTGTTTCAACAATTCGATTTGAGCTTGTTGTTCTTGGATAGCTTTTGTAAGAACCGGAATCAATTCTACATATTTCATACCATAAGGATCAGTAATAGCAGGGATTGGTTTTCCGGCAGCCTTTGCATTTGCAAGACTTTTCTCTGAAGGATGAGAGTGGACAACCGCTTCTGGAACGATAGTTTCTACTTCCTGAGCAATAAATCCAATTTCACGATTCGTTCCATTTTTTGGACTAATCCAATTGTATGATACCGGGCGGAGTTTCATTACAGCATCAAGTCCTGTTGTCAATGACATGATATTCTTTTTCATTCTCACGTCCGAAGTTTGAATTACACCATTGCCAGCATAAATATCCTTCCATTTATAGACTGGATTACCTAAATCTGTAAGGTTATCATCGTAAGGTTCAACATCATTGTCTGTTTTGCTTATCCAATGTCCAATAAGATTAAGGCCATCGTTTGCAAAATAAGTAGAGGCATATACAGTGCTTACATATGTTTGAACAGAGTCACCAACTGCTCCTGTTTTCCACGTTATTGCTGTAGGTGCACCATTTCCAACTGAAATATCAGTAGATCTTAAATCTATTGCATGGTTAGGCGTAATTGTACCTACCCCAATGTTTGTTCCATTATCAAACAAGCGAGAGTTTCCTAATGCAGTAGCCGATGTCCATTTTGGAAGAACATTTGTAGTTCCACCGCTAAGTCCTGCACCAGTTGGACCGGTTGGCCCCGTAACACCAGTAGCTCCGGCAGTTCCTGCACCTGTTGGACCTGTTGGGCCTGTACCTCCTGCTCCAGTTGGACCAGTTGCTCCAACTGTTCCGGCACCAGTTGGGCCGGTTACTCCGGTAGCACCTGTTGACCCAGTCGGCCCAGTAACACCCGCTACTCCAGCACCCGTTGGACCCGTTGCTCCTGTTGGCCCATTTCCCGAACCTGTTGGGCCGGTTGCTCCGGTAGCACCAGTTGCACCTGCAACACCTGCTCCAGTTGGACCTGTTGGGCCTACACCTGCTGAACCTGTTGCTCCCGTTGCACCTGTTGCTCCGGTTGCTCCTGCTCCAGGACCAGTTGGACCTGTAGAACCTGTTGCTCCGGTAACACCTGCCGGTGCATTAGCTGCATACAAAGCGTAAGGAACGCTCAATAGTTCGGCGGTTCCGGTTACTGTGAAGTTTGTTCCGCCGTTAGGGTCAAGTTCTGTTTTAAGATATTTGCCATTTCCTGTAGCCCAGTTTACGCTGGCAAGAGTGCCGCTAAGCGGTGTTCCAGTTCCTATAGCTACATTAAATAAACCCAATGCACTGGTAGTTGGAGTAAAGAATTCTGAGAACACAACTGTGCCTGTAGCAGAGCCATCGAGGATGCTAATTTTTAAGCCTATAGTTGTCCCCGGCAAAACGGCATTGGCAGCATCGCGAGCCACACCTTGGTAATTAAAAGACTGCGGAGCTTGGGCATACAATGTTGCGGCAAGCAAAAACGCAGAAACGGTTGATAGAATTTTCTTCATTGTTGTAATTGTTTAGAAGGGTTAGATTTTAGTGATTTTGATTGTTTTAAGAAGTTTGCTGTTTTTGCCCGATGCTTTTACTAAGTATGCACCCGGAGCAAAATCTGACATTTGGATAGTGTGCTTTGTTTCGGCGGTGCCTGAATAAAGTGTTTCCGATTTCACTACACGGCCAAGCATATCCATAATTTCTACCGAAATGTTTTCGGTAACGACAGTGGAAAGTGCCAAAACTAAATTGTCGCTAACCGGATTAGGGAAAGCACTGATAAAGTTTTGTCCGCTTGCGTTATCAATTCCGATGGGGATATTGATTTCGGGTTGATGAAAACCTTGGGTTAGTTTGTTTGAGCCGGAAGTAATTGTACTTACGGCTATTTCGCCCAATGTCCACGAAAGCGATGTGGTGCCATCGGTAAAAACTGTGCCGGCCGAAGCAATAACGGTAGGGCTGAGGGTTTGCGAAAAGCACATTCCCGAACCGAGAAGTATGCCCGAAACCAAAAGGATGATTTTCTTCATTTGATTATTGATTTTAGTTGTTGATTTTATCGTTTTAGTTTTCTGTCGTTTTTTAAGATGGCCTTTTCTTCAGGCTGACCATAAAAATCAGGACGAATATATTTGCCTTTGTTGCGAAGTTCTTTTTCTGTCTCCGCACTATTTGCATTAGGAGTGTTTTGCATGTATAAATCATTGCGTTGAGCAATAAGCTGCCATGATACCTCCATTCCAGGTTGTCCGCCGGCAATTACAAATTTACCATCACTCACTTTTTGTTTCACAAATAGGTTTGCGGCTGCACCAATTGGAGTTAAGTTATAAGAAAAATCAACATTAATCGCATGAAAATATTCAGGAAGAGTAATAATTGCTTCGCCTTGAGAATTACAAATTATATTTCCACGGTACATATTTAATACTTGAGGGGCTTCAATGGCAAAATGCCTTAGATATTTATTTTCAGGGTCTAAAGGGTGGTCAATTTTAAACGTCTTAGTACCTCCAGACTGAATATCTGTAACAGCAAACACTATATCAGTAGAAGCAATACCAAATCCACCACTGGCAGAAGAACCTTTAACTCCCACAAACCCACCTTGGCCACCTACACCCACTTCATCATCGGTGGTACTTGTTGTAGATGTATTGTTTCCAAAAACTCCATATCCTGCTGCTTGACTGGTTATCCCAGATACTCCATTAAACCCAGCACCTTCTACTCCAATACCACCAGCAGTACGAGTGTTATTTCCTCTAACAGCTACATCAGCTAATGCAGTTGAAGTAACCTCTCCGGCTACTGCCCTTGCAGTGCCGGTGCTTTGTCCAAGGATGGCAGAGTTATTAGCTGTACTGCTATTAGTAGTTGCTTGAATAGTTGAAGTATTATTTGCAGCATTGGTTGATGCAGCATTAATGGCATTTCCAGTTCCAGTTAAAGAAGCTCCAATGGCAGCTGTTCCTGTTCCACTTTGATTAACCAATAATGCAATACCTGCAGTGCTTGTTCCCGAACCGTTAATTGTAACCGAACCCGAGTTAGCCGTAATAGTTCTTCCTGCACCTGCACCTCCAAAGTTGTAAGCATTATCCAAAGTACCACCACCTGTTCCGGTTGGGCCGGTTAAACCTGTTGGCCCTGTTGCACCAGCTGCTCCTGCACCTGTTGGACCTGTAGGGCCAGTAGTTCCAGTTCCGGTTGCACCGGTAAGACCAGTTGGGCCAGTTGGGCCTGTAACCCCTGTAGGCCCATTGCCGGAACCAGTTGGCCCTGTTGCTCCGGTAGCCCCAGTTGGGCCATTACCTGAACCTGTTGGGCCAGTTGCACCGTCAAGTCCTGTTGGCCCAGTTGGCCCAGTTCCGCCTCCACTTCCACCACTACCTGATGTAGCAGCATATAAAGCGTAAGGAACACTTAATAATTGTGTAGTACCAGTAAGAGTGTAGTTTGGAGGAACACCTCCGGTAGCATCCATTTCCACTTTCAGCCATTTGCTGCCTCCAGTTCCCCAGTTTATTGCAGCAACAGTTCCTGTTCCAGCAATACCACCACCAATATTCGCAGTAAACAATCCTAATGCGTTTGTTGAAAGAGTTTGAGTTTCTTGAAACAAAACTGTTCCTGTGGGTGAGCCATCTAAAATGGTAAATCTAAGACCAACGGCCTGTAATGATATAACTGTCCCAGCAGCATCACGAGCAACAGCTTGGTAATTAAAGGAGTTTGGAGCTTGAGCAAAGCCTTGGAAGGAAGCAAGGAATAACCCTGTGGCTAAAGCTAAACTGGAAAAGTAATTTTTTTTCATTAAGTTTGAAATCGTTTCTTCTACAAAATTTAAGGAGACAAAAATATAAGAATATCGTTTCAAGTAATTTTTTTTTTGATTTTTTTTCAAATCAATCTGTTCATTTTTAGAAAGTTAGAAGAATGTATTTTATGTTTGTATTTTGCAGTATTTTTGACTGAATTTAAAAGCAAACTCAGCAAGATAAATCCGCTAAATATGCCTATAGTTACTAGATTATTATCCGAAAAAAGAACCGATGGTGTGCTGGTTATTGAAGCAACCGAAAAAGCAGAAAAGCTAAGCCTGATGGACTATATTCATCAGAATAAAAATACACTGGAGCAGCTAAATATAAAGCACGGAGCGTTATTGTTCAGAGGCTTTGATGTAGAAACGGCTCAAAACTTTGAAGATGCCGCAAGGGAACTGGATGAAGAACTCAAGAATAACTATTTGGGTACTTCTCCAAGAAACAGCATTACTAAATATACCTTTTCGGCCAGCGAGTTACCTGACTTTTATCCCATTCCGCAGCACTGCGAAATGAGTTTTTTGAAGTATCCGCCCCGCAAACTGTTTTTCTATTGCCACCTTGCTCCATTGGCCAATGGCGAAACTCCGGTATGCGATTTCCGAAAGGTTTATAAGGGTTTGAACAAGGAAGTTAGAGATGCTTTTGAAAAAAATGGCGTTAAAACTATCCGCAATTACGATGGCCCGGATGCAAAAGGAAAGTTTGATTTGTGGAAGTTAAAACGCTGGGACGAAATGTTTCTCACCACAGACAAAGCGAAAGTGGAAGAAAGTTGCCGAACTAACGGTATTGAGTTTGAGTGGTTACCCGGCGATAAGTTGCGGCTTTTTAATGAGCAAGATTCCTTTATAAAACATCCCGTTACGGGCGAAGGGGTTTGGTTTAATCATACTCAGGTATTTCATCGTGATGCGGCAGCATTGGAATACAGCCATATTGCTAAGCGTCAGAAATTGGCAGGCAGTTATTTCTATTCGGCAGTTACCTCATTTCTCACATTTACCAAACGGTTAACCATGAAGGCTTCCGATTTGGGTACGCACACCGTATTTAAAGACGGCAGCGAAATTCCACGAGAGTATGTGGCTCATTTGGAAGATGTGATTTGGGACAACATGCAGTTTTTCAATTGGCAAAAGGGCGATATTTTGGCTATTGATAATTTCAGCACCTCGCACGGAAGAATGCCTTACCGAGGGCCGAGGGAAATATATGTGTGTTGGGCGGCAAATGCTTAGGGAAGTAGCGGATTGGACTCGTTGTTAAATCACTGCATAGTTTAAATTAGTCGAAAGCTTAAAAATCAGCTTTCAATTTCCTTTATTGCTCAACCTCTTTAGTCATAAAAAAAGGCCACCTTCAAGAAGGTGGCCTTTTTATTTTTAGGATTTATAGTCTATTTCTTTTTACCAGTAGTTTCAGCAGCGGCTGTAGCTACGTTACGAGTCATTGCGATAGATACCACAACAGCGTTTGGTGTATTTAAAACCGTAAGATTATCGAGGGAAAGCTCTTTCACGCGAATATCGCCACCGATGTCGAGCTTATCAATACTTACATTGATAAATTCAGGAAGATTAGCAACCATCCCTCTCACTTTTAATTTGCGGAATTTGGTAATCAATTTTCCCCCGGCTTTCACCCCCGGAGAATTTCCAATGATTTTCAAAGGAATCTCAATAGTAACCGGTTTGTCGTCTGACACTTCCAAAAAGTCCACATGCAACAATTTGTCGCTGATTGGGTGATATTGTACCTCTTTCATGGTAGCTTTGAAAGTACGACCGTCAATAGTAAGGTCGGCTAATTTTACTTCTGGAGTGTAAATTAAAGGTTTAAAGTCCTTTTCAAGAGCAGTGAAGTGAACTTGCTCTTTTCCGCCATACAATACACAAGGAATTTTTCCTTCGCTGCGAGTTGCTTTGGCATCTTTTGTTCCTACGCCCGCACGCAGCGAGCCGCTAATAGATACTGATTTCATTTTTGTTTTTATTTATTGATTGTTAGATGTGAGACTTGAGATTGGGATATTTAACTTTTAACTTAACTATCCAACTATGAAGTGTTTCGATATGCTTTCGTGTTTGAGCAGCTTGGTGATTACATCGGTAAACATATCGGCACAGGATAATACTTTTATTTTGGGACTTTGTTGTCGAAGTGGAATGCTATCGGTTACAATTATTTCGGTAAGACTTGACTTTTCAAGGTTTTCGTAAGCTTTCCCGCTTAAAATGGCATGTGTGCAAACGGCTCTTACACTACTTGCTCCGTTGTCCATCATAATATCTGCCGATTTTGATAGCGTTCCGGCAGTGTCGCAAATGTCGTCCACCAATATTACATCTTTACCCACTACATCGCCAATGAGAGTCATGCTGGCAATTTCGTTGGCTTTTTTGCGTTGCTTGTAGCAAATAGCTAAATCGGCATTGAGATATTTGGCATAAGCGTTTGCCCGTTTTGTGCCTCCAATATCGGGCGTGGCCACGAGCAGATTTGGTAACTTTAATTGCTCTAAATAGGGAAGAAAAATAGTTGAGGCAAAAAGATGATCAACCGGAATATTGAAAAACCCTTGAATTTGGTCGGCGTGCAAATCCATGGTCATCACACGGGTAACGCCGGCAGTACCTAATAAATCAGCTACTAATTTGGCCCCGATGGAAACACGAGGTTTATCTTTTCTGTCTTGACGTGCAAAACCGAAATAGGGAATAACGGCAACAATCTGGTTAGCACTTGCCCGCTTTGCAGCATCGGCAAGTAATAATAGCTCCATTAAGTTGTCGGACGGGGGAATCGTGCTTTGAACTATAAAGACATCTTTGCCACGAACTGTTTCGTCGAAGTAGCAGGCAAATTCGCCATCGCTGAATTTGTCCACAACGCTACTGCCAAGCCCAACACCGTATAGTGTAGCAATCTTAGAAGCTAATTCTTTTGTGACGGTTCCGCCGAATATTTTTGCCTTTTCCACTGTCTTTTTTTCAAAAGGGGGGCAAAAATAGAAATATTATTCATACTGGGCTATATTATTGTGCTTTTGAGATACAAGTGCTCCGTTTTGATAGAATTAGTTCAACCGTTTTGCTTTGGAATATTTATATCTTTGGTAAAAATTTCAACTATGAAACCTCATCTTAAGCCCCTTGCAATTATTTTTTTAGTTTCGTTTGTTTTTGAAGTGCTTTTTTCTCCAATTGCTCAAGACTTCAATGATGGCTGGTTCAATCATTTGGTTGTTGCTTCTATTTGGGCATGCTTTCTATTTGTGCTTTTCGCCATTCAATATTTTATTCTCAACAAAAAGCAATTTTTAGCTGTTTATGCCATTTCACTTTTGTTCTGCATAACAGGAGCCATTTTGGATGATGACCTTAAAACCTTTCAGGAATACATGGTTAGCTATATGCTGCTAATCTACGAAATCATAATGATGACTTTTATAGTTTCAACCTTTATTGCAATTGGGGTAGGAATTTTTAATTTTTTGAAATCGTTGAAGATGTTGCAACGGAATTAGGACAAGTGTCCTATTATTGAATGGCTCGCTTTTATTTTTCCGCTATAAAGTATAGTACTGCCATCCAAACATTATCACCAACCATTACTTTTGCCTCACACTCAACTTCTATATGAAAAGAATTTTCCCCATCCTATTTTGTTTGATTTTCGGCGTTCAAGCCTTTGCTCAAAAAAAGGCTTATCTGCCTAAAAGTAGCACCTTCGAGCCTAATTATTTCCCTGCTACCCCCGATTATTCCAACAAAAATACTTGGGCTGCATTACCCGACCGCAAAGATATGGCCGACAGTGTGCCTTCAAAACCCGGAGCTAAGGATGGTCAAATGACTGCACAAGCCGATGTGTTTTGGATTCACCCCACAACGTATGTTGAAAAGCCAAAAGGCCGCAGCAGTTGGAATGCTGACATTAACGACAAAGAATTAAACACCGAAACCGACCAAACTACCATTCTGTATCAGTCGAGTATTTTTAACGAAAGCTGTAAGGTATATGCTCCTCGTTACCGTCAAGCCCACATTTACGCTTTCTTCTCCGACAAGGAACGCGAAGCTGATGCTGCTTTTGACACTGCATATTCTGATGTAAAAGCGGCTTTTGAATATTATCTGAAAAACTACAATAATGGCCGTCCATTTATTATTGCATCCCACAGTCAAGGGACGGTTCATGCCGCTCGGTTATTAAGGGAGAAATTTGTAAACAAACCCCTGCTTCGCCAATTGGTAGCAGCTTATGTGGTAGGAATGCCTGTTACCGCCGATACATTAAGGGGCTTGCCGCCGTGCCAAGCTGAAGAAGATATAAATTGCTTTGTAACTTGGTGTACGTATGCAAATGGCTACTATCCCACAACGTATGAAGACGGAGCAAAAAAAGCCCATTGTACTAATCCTCTAACATGGAAAAGCGAGGAAGAAAACTATGCAGAAGCCTCGGCAAATATGGGTGGAGTGCTAAAAAACTTTTCAAAAGTAGTACCCAATATGTGCGATGCAAGAGTTCATAAAGGAGTGCTTTGGATTAATCCACCTAATGTTCCGGGAGCTAAACTGGCCAAGATTGATAACTTTCACATTGGCGATTTCAACCTCTTTTATTTTAACATTAGAGAAAATGTGAAGAAACGAGTGAATAGCTTTTTAGCAAAGAAGCATTAAATCTTAAAGGATTTCTTAACTCCTACTCCTTCACCTTAATTTTCGTTTTCTGAAATTCAACTATGTCCCCAGCTCGGACTTTCTTACGTTTCTGAATTTCAATTGCACCGTTTACTTTTACCTCTTCGGTTACAATCCTTACGTTTGCTTCACCTCCAGAACCAACCATTTGCAGGGTTTTGAGAAGTTTGTTTAGTTCGATGTATTCTTCACCGTTGAGCTGAAATTCCATTGAATTATATTAGCGACCTTGGATGTAGGAATTCAAATCATCAATGCTTGAAGAGAAGGTAAAGGCATCGTTCACCTTATAATAATTGCCAATATCGAAGGTGTAACCGTAAGCGTATTTAGCAAAATCCAATTTTGAACTTTCAAACGAAAACACGTCCATTACCTCTCTAACCTGACTTGAGGTTAAGCAATTGCTGTTTAATATTTGCTTCGCAACCTGAAGTTTGGTGTCTTCAAAAGATTTTGAAGCTATGGAAGATTTCATACTCTGAAAATCTTGTTGGTTGGCCGGCCACGAACAACCAACGGGGCCATTGTAACCAGGCATAACATATACCGGAGGATTATTAGCAGGTAATATTGGATTAATGGGCTGTTGTATTTGCGGATTTACAATAGTAGTGTGTGTTTGCTGAACGGTTGTAGTGGTTGTAGCCGGTGGATAGTAGTTGGGGTCGTTCACATTCATATTGAATCCAAATCCGGGAACGTTCACATTAACATTCACACCATTTGGATTCACGTTTTCGTAAGTAGTAGTGGTAGTGGTAGTTTGTACTGTTTGAGCAGGCGGAGGGGGTGGAGGTGTGTAAGTTTGGGGTTGATTAATCGTATTTGTGTTTGGTCCCACGTTGGCCGGATTGGGGTTAGGGTTTGGGTTCTGGATAAATATTTCGCTCATCCATTTCATTACATACACTTCTCTTTCCACACCAGCATCACGAACCTTTTTACGGCGAATTTGATAGGTGCGTTCTTTGCCAAAATCTAACCAGATTTTATCGTCAATTGCTCCTAAAGCCGTGTTCTCAAAAATGATTTTTGCCGAATACGCCTGTGGTTTGAGGTTTTCAACCTTTACATTGGTTTGAGCCTGATCGTTATATTTCAAACCGTTTAATATAACGTAGAACTTTTCGCCGTTATCGGTAAAGAAGATGGCATTGCTTTGAGCTTTTAGGACTTGAATTAAGAGTGTAAAGCTTAGGAATAGTATAAGTTTATTCATTTTGGGGTGTTTTTGGAAGCCGTTTTCAAATTTTATGCCAAAGGTTTGGGATGGAAACGCAAATGAAGCAAATTGAGCAAAATGGGTGCAAATATTATCGCCATCATTTCCACCTAAACCCATCAATCAGTTTATGAATATCTTCGTTTATAAAATCAATAACCGGGGCTAAAGAATCGTTATTGGGGTTGGCGTTGAAGTACAAAGCTCCCCGAATAAAATGATGAGTGCTATCGGAAATGTAGAATTGAATGGGCGATGCAGCCTGCGTTCCTTCCACTTCATAAATCAAACCATATACTCTTTTTTCGGAATTAGCGAAGGCTTTCTTTCTAATGGCATCGGCTTTGGGAATATGTTTATTTGTAAGTCTTCGGGCATCGTCTAAAAGCTGTTCAAAGTTGCCGTTGATGGGTTTGTAGCTAAGGTGAATTGTGCCTCTGAATGTTGGGAAATAAACATTCAGCCAACAAGGTTCGGCATTGTCGGTATTGGACGGAGTAACCTTAGCATAAGCAGGATAATCAAATGAAAACGGACAAAGAGAATCGTATCTGACGTATTGCTTCTGAGGAAGTGCAATTCGCATATAACCTCTTGGCCGGGGCGTGGTTTCTTCGTCGCAGGAAGTAAGACTAAGTGAAAGTGTCAGGACTATAAATGCACTTAAGAATTGAGTCAATTTCCCCATCATTCGTTATCTTCTTCTTTCTCTGCTGGCAGAGTTACTTTCAGGCGTTTAATGCGTCTATTGTCGGCAGATTCAATGGTGAAAACTATATCGTTAAACGTAATCACTTCTTTTCGGCGGGGAATCTTGCCTTCGAGTTCTAAAATAAATCCGGCCAAGGAGTCGCCTTCGCCTTTCTTATCCTCGAAAGGTGCTGCATCTAAGCCTGTGATTCGGTAGAAATTCCCTAAAGAAATCTTTCCTTCAAACACAAAGTTGTGGTCGTCCAATTTGGAATAAACCAGCTCGTCGTCGTCGAACTCATCGTTTATTTCACCAACCACCTCTTCCATCACATCTTCGAGGGTAACAATTCCGCTAAGGCCACCAAACTCATCCACAACTGTAGCCAAGTGCATTTTCCGATGTTGAAATTCCTTAAGCAAATCGTCAAGCTTCTTGCTTTCGGGCACAGCAAATGTTTCCCGCACCAATTTTTGCCATTCAAAATCAGGTTTATTGGTTAAATGAGCCAATAAGTCTTTGATGTACAAAATTCCGATTATGTTATCAATGCCATTTTCGTAAACCGGCATCCTGGAATACCCTGCATCCAGAATATAAGCCAAAACCCTATCGTATTTCCAGACTTTATCTAATGCCTTCACATCCATTCGGGGCTTCATTACCTGCTTCACATCCGTGTTTCCAAACTCCACTATGCCTTTCAATATTTTACGGTCTTCGGCGGTGGAGGCCGAATCGTGTTGCGTAATGTCTAGGGCGTGGGTAAGGTCATCCACACTTATGGTATGTGGTCTTACTTTAATATGCTTGTCTATGAACCCGGAGGTAATCATCAAAACCCAACTTATTGGGGTAAAGATTTTATCGGCTACTAAAAGTGGATAGGCCATCAAACCCGCCATTAGCTTGGGTTGCTGGGTAGCGTAAACCTTTGGAAGCACTTCGCCCAGCATCAAAATAGCAAATGTGATGCCGATAACCTCTATAAACCATCCGGCTAAGGAATTGGCGAATTCGGGAGTCATTACCGTTTCGAGCACTATGGTGGAGAGAATTACAATGCCTATATTTACAAAATTGTTGGCAATAAGCAGGGTGGCCAAGAGTTTACGCGGGTTTTCGAGATGCTGTGCTGCTAAGCGTTCGGGTGCGGAAAGGCTTGATTTGAACTCCTCAATTTCATATTTGCTTAAGGAGAAATAGGCGTTCTCAGAACCTGAGAAAATGGCCGAAAACCCAAGAAGGACAACAACACCTATGAGGCTGAATATCACAGTAGAGCTAAGGCCGGAAGAGCTTTGGAGAAGTAGTATATGCAACAGAACTACAGGGGGGGAATCCAAGTACAGGGAATTTTTACAAAAGTAAAATTATTCTAAATAGGCCACCGATTCGTTTTCGGTTAATACAACCCGAATGTTTTCCTTTAAAGTGGTGGCTAATGGAAAGCCGGAATAATCGGCTTTTATAGGAAAATTGTTATGGCTTCTGTCAACAAGAACGGCAGTTTTGATGGCTTTTGCCCCCGATTCTAAAAAATACTTTACCCCATAAATTAAGGTTCGGCCTGTGTTTAACACATCATCCACCACTATTACTGTTTTGCCTTTACAGCTTTGGGTATCGATATCGGATTGCACTTCTATTGAGTTGGGTTCGGGTTTGTTTATTTTTAAATAACCCAAAATTACGGTGGTTTCGGGTGATACTTTCTTTACCTCTAAGCTTAGGCGGCGGGCAAATTCAAAGCCGCTGGTCTTTATTCCTGCAATGATTATTTCCTTTTCCAGAAAGCAATCTTCGAGAATTTGACGGGCAATGCGACTTACTTTTAAGTTGATTTTATTGCTATCGAGGATTTGGAGTTTAGACATTTATAATTGATTGCCGCAAAGGGAGGCTTTGGGGTTTCATTAAGAGATTTCTTTAATGCAGTGGATAATTGTTTCGGGTGCAAATGTAAGGTGTAAAGGATTTGAGTATAGGTCTCGGTTTAATGTGACCTAATTCAAAATCCAGTTTTAAATGAAAAGACAGATTGCCTTTAGCGTATTGATTAATTGAACACCTGATTCTTCTGAACACCTGATTGGAAAACTGATATCCGTTTGTTTTGCTGCAAAAAGTTTAATTTAGGCTCATTCGAAGATGCTATTGCTTTTTAATAAAAGAACCAAGAATTGAGCATAATATTGTTTTTCTGCTCAATTCAAAATGTGGGATGTTCATAGATAAGCCTATTTTACCAAAAAATTGGTATCATATTTACAGATTAAACTTATTCTACCTAATTCTACATGTAGAATGATGCCCGATAGGTTTATTCTTCCCAATTCTATATGTAGAATGATGCTCGATAAGTCTATTCTTCCCAATTCTATATGTAGAATGATGCTCGATAAGTCTATTCTTCCCAATTCTATATGTAGAATGATGCCCGATAAGTTTATTCTACCTAATTCTACATGTAGAATGATGCTCGATAAGTTTATTCTTCCCAATTCTAAATGTAGAATGATGCTCGATAAGTTTATTTAACCTAATTCTACATGTAGAATGATGCCCGATAAATATATTTTACCAAATTCTATATGTAGAATGATGCTCGATAAGTTTACGACTGCCCAAGGTCCTCAAATTATGTATGTTTTCCCCTTTATTCTGTAACACTTGGCCATAGCAACCGATGCACCTTTGCCTCAGAAATTATTCACAATTAAAAATCTGAGGAAGATATATTTAGTATGCACTGAGGACAGAAAATTAGGAAGCTGATATCTATCATAGGTTGCCCCCCCCCGTCATTTCTGATGTCATTCTTCCCCAGCAGTTTTGCATCTTCCCAAATTGAAAACTTGCTTAATGAAAATGAAAACAAACTTACTGTTGATTATTGCTCTATACGTTTGTTGTTCTTTCGAAGTAAGGGCAGGTTTGATTGATGGATATACGGATAAAATAGCCTATTTCCAAACGGATACGGCCAAGGTTTACCTTAACTGGAGCCAAATCCAAAACTCCTTTAACGTTAGAATTTTTAATGTAAATGATATTGTAGTTGTTACTCTACCTGCAAGTGTCAAACCACAAACAGTCACAGCTTCCGAACCATGGAAAAATGGGTATAACTACGAACTTACATTGAAAATTGTTTGTGCAAGCCTTCCACCGGGGATATATCATATCGAAAAGAAAATTCCTTTTGTGGTTAAACTTAATGCTTGCACCAAACCCATCTTGGTGCTTTATCCTTCCAACACAGTAGCAGCCTATACAAATACCGGAGGCAAAAGTCTTTATGATTTTAACAGTACATATTTGATGAAAGATTCCGTGGTTTCATTTTTGCGTCCTCAAAGAAAAGACCCATACTATATAGGCTTTATTAAATGGCTGAAATCTCAGCCCAATATAGAGAGCCAAGTAAATTTTATCACTGATTTTGATATGGAAAACTATTCCAATCTAGCATGTGCTGAAATGTTGATTATGCCCGGCCATCAAGAATATTGGACACGGAATGCTCGAGTTAATTTCGATAAATTTGTTGCAAATGGACACAATGCTTTAATCTTAAGTGGCAATACCATGTGGTGGCAAGTAAGGTATTCTGCCGATGGCACTAAACTTATTTGTTATAAAGACAAAAGCGACCCTATTGCTGGCGAATCTTTAAAAACTATTAATTGGGATATGGTTGATTCTATGGGGTACCCTACATTAAAAAGCACTGGAGCCGATTTCAGAATAGGTGGATATGGGAATAAAATTGATAATGGATGGGATGGATTTAAAATTTTAGAACGGTCGCATCCTGCTTTTTCTGGTGTAAACTTGTCCGACTCCATAATTCATATTAAAACTGTTGAATATGACAGTCCTCCATTGGCTTTCAAAAACAACCATTATTACATAAGGAATGATACTATAAACTTTTATTGCTCCTTGCTCTTAGGCGTAGATAGTTGTCGGAGTGCCATTCCAACAAACGGTAATACCGGCTCATTTTTTATTGCCCAACCTACAGACTCATCTGGTTTAATAGTATATGCCGCCTCCACTGATTGGTGCTCGGCAGCCGGAATACTTGGACCTGATAGTGCACGAATTAAAAAAATCACCTTAAACCTGTTTAATTGGCTCCGCACCGATACTTGTTCTTGCTTTCATAGTTCAAAAGCAAATTCGATAGAAAATATTCAATCTGACCTATCTTCACTTTGTTCTCAAGACCAGGGTGTCGTAACCATTATGCCTTCCGGCAACTATTCAAACAAGAATAAATTCATATTAGAAATGTCTGATAGTAATGGTAGCTTTGCTAATCCGGTTACCATTTCCTCCATCTCATTAACGGGAAATAGGGCTATAAGCCTTCCTGTCTTTTTACCATCGGGCACTCCAATAGGAACAGGCTATTTATTAAGAGTTAAGAGTACGGTTCCTGTGTGCACCTCAACAACTTTGCAAATGCCCGTTCAAAATTGTGTAGCAAAAACTAAATTAAGCATCACTTCTTGTAACTCTACCATATCATCATTGTCTGATATAGTAACATGCCAAGCAATATCCCTATCAACAGATTATTGCTATCAATTCACCAACGGAACATTTAATACCACCTATACACGAGGCAACAAATCTTCCGGATTTCGTCCAAGTTGGGTAAGTGGATTAGAGGCAGGTAAAACATATAGTGTAAAAGTAGCTGCTTATGTAAAAGAGCATTGGGGAAATTTTGGCACAGCATGTAATCTAACAATACTGCCAAATGGGTCTAAAATATCACCGGCATTTTGCAATAAAACCCTCGACTCATTAAGCCAGATAATTACTTGTGAATTTGTGCCTGGTGCTACAAATTATAGATATCACGTTGTAAATAATGCAGGGGTTGATTACACATTTACTCGAAACAGTGCAACTACGGGTATTCGGCTGTCTTGGATTCCAGGATTATCTTGTGGCAATACTTATAGAATTAGTGTGGCTGCATATTTGACAGGTTTATGGACAAATTACGGTGCAGAATGCACCATTACTATACCAATTTGCATGAAATCTGAAAATGATCCGGACGAAATAGATCAAATTAAAATTTTCCCTAACCCAACTTCCTTTGATTTTACCCTGTCGTTTAGTAATTTCGATTTCTTGGAAATTTCTGTTGTTGATATGATGGGTAAAATGTTAGTAGAACCAACAGTGGTAAGGAATGACACAAAATTTGTATTTGGTGAAGCATTTCCTCCCGGTGTTTATTTTGCAATAATTACCAATGGCGATAAGGTGAGATATAGGAAGTTATTGAAATAATGCTGAATGCATAGCTATAATGTCGATTCCGACATCCAGATATTGCCTCGGCTCACATTAGCCAAAACTTTTTCAAAGTTTGGCCTCAAATAGTTACTCTATAAGCATTTACTACAAAAGTTCAAATTGACATTATTGAGAAATTGCAAAGCTGCGAATGTAAAGCTAAATTGTATGTTTGCCTCCTCAATACCCGTTTACAAGTTTTCTTTTAAATCGACAGTCTTAATCCCCTCCAATGCATCTCAACACCCTTGCCCGCATAATTTATAAAACTTCTGCCGGTGAAAAAGAATTAGTTTTTGAACCCACCGGTGGAATTATAAACGAAGACCTCGAAATACGCAGCGAAAAAACGGTTTTAATAACTGCCGGGCTGCTAAAGATGATGCTTTACCCCAAGCAGAAGATAAAGGTGATGAAGTTTGAATTGGAGTTTAGCCACAAATATGCCGTTACGGAAAAAATATTTTGCAACGGCTACCAAAGCTGGACTGATAGCCGGGAGTTTTCGACCTGGGAAAAGATGGAGAACATTTCGGCCTTTCTGCACGAAATGACCAGCAAAAGTGGAGATTATACCTTCTATCCTTATTCTGAAAGGAAGGGTGATTTGCATGGCTTTACCTACACCTATATAAAAGGAGAAACTAACACATTAATATTTTACGGTTCGCTTAACGAACGTTGCGGTTATACCATTTTTCAGCACGAAGTGTCGCAAAACAGGTTTAGGGTGATAAAAGATATTGCCACATTGGAATATTCCGAACCTGCTTTGCTCATCGATTTATTTGCTTCCACCGATAGAGAAGAACGGGTGTTTGAGCATTACTGGCGAAGCTGGGAAATTCTTTCCCGAAGAAGAGAACCCATCACGGGCTGGACGAGTTGGTACTTGCATTATGGCCACATAACTCCCGAAATTATCTATCAGAACTTAGAACATTTTCATACACAAAACATTCCGATTGATGTATTTCAAATCGACGATGGCTACCAAAAAGCCACCGGAGATTGGTTAAATACAAATTCCAAATTTCCGGATGGTATGAAGGCCATTGCTGAGGCTATTCACTTAAAGGGATTCAAGGCCGGACTTTGGCTCGCACCTTTGGTTTGTGTGAAAGATTCCTTTATTTTTGGGGAACACCCCGATTGGATTTTTAATCCCGATGGCGAACATCCGCAGCAAGCCGGTTATAACCCATTATGGGGAGGCTGGTATTATGCCTTAGATTTTTACAACCCTGAAGTAAAAGCGTACCTAAAAAAGGTTTTCGATACCGTTCTTTACGATTGGGGTTTCGATATGGTAAAACTCGATTTCCTGTTTGCCCCAGCTCTTACCCCAAAAGGCAACAAAAGCCGGGGGCAGGTAATGTGCGAAGCAATGGATTTGCTGCGTGAATTGTGTGGCGATAAATTTGTTTTAGGATGTGGTGTTCCACTAGGGCCTGCTTTCGGGAAAGTAGATTATTGCCGTATTGGTAATGACATCAGTCTGAATTGGGAAACCAAATGGATGAAAAACCTCCACATTCGGGAGCGGATTAGCACCGAAAGTACGCTCAACAATTCTATTGCCCGCCGCCATCAGAATGGAAAAGTGTTTTTCAACGACCCCGATGTGTTTATTCTTCGTGAGCAAAAAAATCAACTCAGCCCCAAACAGCGAAAAACACTTTTCATAATCAACCATCTTTTCGGCGGATTGGTTTTTACATCCGACGACATCAGCCGTTATGATTCCCAAACCTTGAATCTTTACCGTAAAGCTTTTCCTCATCGAACCAAAGAAATTCAGGAAGTGAAGAACCGTTATCCGCTATTTGTGTTTCAGTTTAGTATTCCTAGTAAAGAGTATGTTGGATTCAGCAATTTCTCCAAAAAAGCTATTCAAACCGACTTAGAACCCGGCCTTTATTTTGAAGACGATACTATTGTGAAACACGAATCGGGAAAGATTGAATTGGGTGCGTTTCAAACTCGGATATTCCTGAAAATTAGAATTAAACCTGGCTATTTCATTGGAAGTACACTGCATATTTTCCCCGGTTGCGAGGTAGAGGATTGGGCCATAAACGGCTCAACCATAAATTACAAGCTGCATAAAAACAATGCAGCTAAAGGCACTATTTACATCGGTGGCGGAAAGGAAGATTTCCTGCTTGTAAATGGCGTGAAAATTCCTGTATTAGAAGCCGGAGGGGAAAGGTTTGGAATGGTGGAAGTGTGAAGAATAATAGAACTCGAAATGACGAAAATAGCTTGCCTTTTCTGTTACTACCCTAAGCTTCCAGGTCCTTTACAAAACAGCAAATCTAAACCACTCAAATTGGGAATAAAGCCTGTTTTGTCTGAAAAGGGTTGAGTATATGCAGGTGTTTCGCCAAGCATTTCTCCCGAAAAGTCATAATTACGTAAGTCTGAATAACCTTCGTAAACGGCTTTAAACTCTTTTTCTATAGTGAAGTTAAAATTGGTTTTAAATCCCTTTTCTAAAAACTTCAAGGCTGCCAAATTGAAGGTTACCAAATTTGTTTCTCCCGAGTAAATCATTTTTTTTAAAGAGCCTTCATAATGTTCAAAAAACGGTGAATGACGGTAAGCCGAAATCAGCGATTTCCAATGAATTGTTTGCCAGTTTTCACGATAATCCAGTTCCATTTCATAAACTGAGCGATGGTTTTTACTTCCCGAAATCGGAACAGAAAGTCGTAGTTTGCCATTTGAAGTAGCAATTTCGTAGCGACTTCGGTATGTTTGTTTTACAAAATGTTCCCCTGTACAAATCACCACCTTTTCAGCCTTATTAAGGAATAGCAGATATTCTATGGGAGGGAAACAATAGAGCGGCAAAACGACTTTCACGAGATTATTAGGCAAAAGTATTCAAATCAATACATAGTATCTCATTTAAACAACAGCAATTGCTTCCTTCAAACTGACAAAAGGCAAGTAAATAAACCTGTTATTATTTCAAATAAAACAAAAAAGCCCCGATTTCTCAGGGCTTTTCTTCGTAGCGGGGGCAGGACTCGAACCTACGACCTTCGGGTTATGAGCCCGACGAGCTACCAACTGCTCCACCCCGCAATAATTTTGGAGTGCGAAAGTAGTATAATTATTAATGCAAAATTATTTTTCATCCTTTCCCTTCGTTTTTTCAATTGCATCCTAAACATCTGAAAAAGAAAAGGTTTGTACTTGCATTAAATCAATGCAAGTACAAACCTTTATTAGTAAGGCTTAAAACCTTAGTTAAAAGTTACCGATTTGGTATTTACAGCTTCTTTAATGAAGTATATTTTACGACCCCCTACAACTTTGTCGTCGATATTATAGGCAGCTACCTGAATAATTCCAGCACCAGTAACAACTGTATTCATTTCTGATGCACTAAATGCTACACTGCCTGAATTAGCCCCTGCAACTGTTTTCTGCAAAGTGGCGTTTCCACTTCCTCCGGCTACAGTAAACAATACTGAGTCAGCACCTGTGATAGTGTTGGTAAGGGTGAATGTAAATGCACTACTATGGCTAATAGTAGTATTTGATAAAGAAATTTGAGGATTACTTGGCCATGATTGATTATCGGTTGTAGTAAACGCCCCCAAACTTCCCGCTCCGCTTACATCCCAATTTACGCCATCGCTGAATTCTATTCCGGTGGTATTTGATGCTCCAATCTCATTTAGATACGAAGAATTAGTTTGCTTTTTTAGCGTGTTACCATCACATTTCACTATGCCGGCATCTACAAAAGTGCCTTGTGTTTCCCAAGCACCTCCTGCGGCAATCCCTATTGTAATTTCAACCGGAGGCAATCCCGTGCCAGGTAATTCTTGATAAGTAAGGGTTTTAACAGCAGCAAAAAAACCTTTTCCGTCAGCAGGAGTAGTCGGAGTGGAAGGATTGTTGGCATTAACAGATGGCGGTGTTACAACTGGAGTTTCTTCTTCCTTTTTGCAAGAAATAACCGCTACCGTGGCGGCAAGTGCAGTAAATAATAGGTAATTTGTGCTTTTCATAAAAATTGATTTTTGTTTGTTAGAATGCAAACATATTTCAACTATCGGAATTGGGAGTGTCCAATACTTAACAATTCTTACTAAAATAACACCGAAAACCTTGCTGTATATACAATAAAGTAAATATAATTTACCCCAAAGATGCCTTAATAAACTTAACAAATAGCGGATGCGGGCTTTCTACCGTACTTTTATATTCAGGATGGAACTGTACGCCTATAAACCACGGATGGTCTTTAATTTCAACTATTTCCACAAAATTGCCCTCGGGGTTTATGCCACTTGCTGTCATACCCGCATCTTCATATTTAGAAAGATAGGAATTATTGAATTCATATCGGTGGCGATGGCGTTCCTTAATTGCTGTTTTATTATAAACGGAGGCCGCTTTGCTCGCTTTTTTAAGGTTACAAGGAAATTCACCAAGCCGCATAGTGCCGCCTTTGGCAGTAATTTTCTTTTGCTCTTCCATTAAAGCTATCACAGGGTTCATTGTATCGGGATTCATTTCGGTGCTGTGAGCATCTTTCAAGCCCAATACATTTCGGCCAAATTCAATCACTGCACACTGCATTCCTAAACAAATTCCCAAAAATGGAATTTTATTTTCACGGGCAAACTTAACGGTGGCTATTTTCCCTTCTATGCCTCTGTCGCCAAAACCAGGTGCAACTAATATCCCGGAAAAGCCCTTCAGTTTATCGGCTACATTTTCCGCTGTAAGCGATTCAGACGAAATCCATTTTACGTTTACCTTGGTTTCGTTACTCACTCCGGCATGAATAAATGCTTCGGAAATAGATTTATAAGCATCTTTCAACTCAATGTATTTCCCCACCGCAGCAATATCTATTTCGTGAACCGGATTTTTGAGTTTGCCCAAAAAGTCTTTCCAATTCACCAAATCTGGGTCTTGCTTGAGCGGTAATTTCAATTTTGAAAGTACAACTTTGTCCAATTGTTCCTTCATCATCAAAATCGGCACATCGTAAATGCTCTCGGCATCAATAGATTCAATTACGGCATTGGTGGTAACGTTACAAAAAAGTGCAATTTTCTTTCTTAAATCTTGTGGAAGATGCCTTTCGGTTCTGCAAACTAAGATGTCGGGTTGCACACCATATTCCAACAACGTTTTCACAGAATGCTGGGTTGGTTTGGTCTTTAATTCTCCAGCTGCAGAAAGATACGGCACAAGGGTAAGATGTATTACTAACGAATTTCCACCTAATTCCCACTTTAACTGACGCACACTTTCTACATAAGGCAAACTCTCGATGTCGCCCACAGTTCCCCCAAGTTCAGTAATCACAAAATCAAAATTACCCGAATCGCCAAGCAGTTTCATTCGGCGTTTAATTTCATCGGTAATGTGAGGAATCACCTGAACGGTTTTCCCCAAATAGGCTCCTTCACGCTCTTTATTTATAACTGTTTGGTAAATCCGCCCGGTGGTAACATTATTTGCCTGCGAAGTTGGAACGTTCAAAAAACGTTCGTAATGCCCAAGGTCGAGATCGGTTTCAGCACCATCGTTTGTTACATAGCATTCTCCGTGTTCGTAAGGATTCATTGTTCCCGGATCTACGTTTAAGTAGGGGTCAAACTTTTGAATGGTTGCACAATACCCTCTGGATTGCAGCAATTTAGCTAAGGACGCTGAGATAATTCCTTTTCCGAGCGATGAACTTACACCTCCGGTAACGAAGATGTATTTTGTAGAGTTGGGCATAATTTCTGACAGGTTATTTCAGCCGACAAACTTAAAGGAAATAAAATTTTAGGGCGAGAAAATCAAAAAATGAATTAACAATCGTTCCCCGATAAAATATCTAACGTCTGTTTCTCAAAAATATCATCAAGTAATGAATCAATGTAGCTAATGAAGATATGGCGGCTACCACATACGTTCGAGCCGCCCAATTTAGAGCATCGGCTGCCATTTCGTGTTCGGAACTGTTTACAATAGTTGATTTTTCAAGCCAAGCCAAGGCTCGATTTGAAGCATCATATTCTACCGGTAAGGTAATAAAACTAAAAAGGGTGGTGAGTGCGAACAAAAACACACCAACGCCTAGTATAGCCGGGAAAATGCTGATAGTGAGAATCCCTGCTAATAAAATCCATTGCATATAGCGGGAAGTAGCACTTACAAAGGGCACTAATGAGCTACGTACTTGCAAAAACGAATAGGATTTTGCGTGCTGAACTGCATGTCCGCATTCGTGGGCGGCAACAGCTGCGGCGGCAACATTCCTTCCATAACATACGTCGTGGCTTAGGTTCACCGTTTTCGTTGCCGGATTGTAATGGTCGGTTAATGTGCCTTCGGTAGAAGTAATTGAAACATCGAAAATTCCTTGGTCAGCCAGCATTTTTTTAGCAATTTCGGCTCCGCTCATTCCATTTCGAAGAGAGATTTTAGAGTATTGTTCAAATTTGCTTTGCAATTGGGAACTAACATACCAGCTTAAAAGCATAAGCCCGATAAAGAGGATAAAGAAAAAAGGCATCGTGATTTTTACTTTTTTTTGTTAATCAAATACTGTTCCCCGTGCAAGTTTATGAAAAAAGGTTTATTTTTGAAGATTATTTCCTGCCAATATTGCATCCTTATATGAAATCAATGTTTAAAATAATTCCCATTTTGGCATTGTTGTTTACTGCATCAGTATCAAAGGTTTTTGGGCAAATACCACCTGAGGCTTATGCTTATTTCAGTATATCATACACCAGTTCGGTGGACGATAGCCTTCATGCTTGTCAAACCCTGCTCTATGTTCATCATTCAGCTACAGACGGTTATGACGCTAACACCTTCGATTCTCAAAATGCATCTACGCCTAGTGAAATAGCCCCTAACATAATGACCCTTGTACCTAACCCCACAGGCGGATGGGTTAAATTGGCTCAGAATGGTTATGGATACCCTTTTGTTGCTTGTGATTTTATTCCATTAGGTTTTATGTTGCCAATAGATACGACTTACACACTTAATGTGGATTATATTACTGGGTTTGATTCTATACACGTTTTCATAAACTTAGTTGATAGCCTGACTGGAATCACAGTGCCTTTTGATTCTGTTAATCAGACGTATACTTTTTTGGGCCATCATACTGATTCTATATGGGGTAGATTTTATATAAATATGTGTTATGATACTGTAACGGTAGGAATAAAGGATGAAGCACAAAATGCACAGAATTGCTCCGATTCGTATTGGAAGAAAGTGTTTACAGCCAGAATGTCAGACACTAAGGTGGAAGTGCTAAATTTAATTGGACAGTCGCTCTATGAGGGTTCGCAACCCGATTTTGTGCATTTTAATGCAGAATCAAAATTTCCTTCTCAACCCTTAATAATAAAGACAGTAAATGCTGATGGGGTTTGTAGCCGAAAGATAATTATACCTTAATATGGCTATTTCGCTGTAACCTCCCACACAATAATACTGCGGTCATCGCTGGCTGAAATTAAATAGCCAGTTGGTTTGTGCCATAAAAGGGTATTTGCAGAATTAAGGTGTCCATCAAAACCCGCTTTATCTAAACGGTAAAGCACATTCAGGTTTTCGTCCCAAATTTTTACTGTTTTATCCCTGCTGGCTGTAGCAATCAGGTTTCCGTTTGTTTGTAGGGCTATACTATAAATGGCATAGTTATGGGCGGGGATAGATTTTTCTAAAGAGAAATTATTGCTTGTATCCCATTGCTTTAAATATGCATCTCGCCCTCCGGTTAAAAGTTTTCCGTTTTTTTTAAACTTCACGGCATTAGCAGAAAGATTATGGGCTAAGAATTCCTGAATCAATACCCTTTTCTGCACATCAAATATCCTGACAAAACCATCTCCACAGGCAGCAGCTAAAAGGTTGTTAATTGGAGAAACATCCAATTGACGAACTTTTGAATCAGAAACCTTTACAAGTTTTTCAATTTCCAATGTGTCTAAATTTCCAAAAGCGATAAGCCCTTCAGCAGAGGCGGCAAAAAATTGATTGTCCTGATACTTCAAATCAAAAACTCCCGAATTGAACACTTTCAGGTTTTTGATTTCCTGTTTGCTTTCTAAATCTATGCAATGAATTTCACCATTGGCATTTCCAATTAGCAAGAGATTTCGTTCTGGAACATATAAAATTCTATATATAGTAGCCTGTAGCTTAATTGCAAACTTATCAGGTTGTAGCGTTTTCAAATTCCAACCGGCAACAAATTGGTCGCTGCTGCCGCTAAGAATTAAACTCTCGCCTTCTGCTTCTGACAAACAATATATAGCCCCACTATGTCCTGTAAAGCGATGAATTTGTTTTATTTGAATCATTTATATTCAAGAGTTGAGCGGTGGCAAAACTACTCTGATTAGCATCAGTTCAAATTGCCAACCATCGAAATTGAAGCGGAGATTAGATTAATTCTAATTAATTTCTACTTTTGCCCATATTTATTACCTTTTAGCTGTTTATTAAACAGACTTATCAAACATCTTACAATCTCAATGATTCTCCCAATCGTTATACCTGCCAAAAATGAAGAAAAGCGATTATTGAAAACCATTCAAAGTATAAAGGAAATGTGCGAGTTTTCAAAGGTTGAGCCATATATAGTTGTGGTAGATGATGGTTCGAAAGATAAAACGGCTGAAATTGCGGAAGGTGCAGGTTGCCATGTTTGCAGACTAAAAGACCGTGGATATTCTGCACTAGGAAAGCCAGAGTTGGCCGACACGCACAATGCAGGATTTAATTATATCACCGAAAATCTTAAAGACAATTATACTTATCTTATGGTAATAGGCAGCGATACTGCTTTCCAGAAAGATTATTTGTCTATCCTGTTAAGTGAAATGGAGAAGAATCCAAACTTGGCAATGTGTTCAGGTATATTGGACGGATATTACACCAACCCAAGAGCCGTTAGGGGGTCGGGAAGAATAATCCGACTTTCGTTTTGGAAATTAGTTGGCTGTAAGTTGCCAAATAACTATTACTCTTGGGAAAGCTATCCGGTAGTTTATGCAAACGCTAAAGGATTTGACACCAAAACCATATATAACGCTGGGATGAGTACAGACCGTCCTCCAATGCACGGAGTAGATTGGAAGCGGTATGGCATAGGAATGAGAGAAAATGGAAGTTTATTTATATATGTGCTTTTAAGAGCTGCCAGAGCCTGCATTAAAATCACACCCAAACAAGGCTATAGATTGATTTTAGGTTATTTGTCGGGGGCAGAGCAGATGTATCCACCCGAAATGAGAAGTTATACGAGACGCTACCAATTAAACCGCATTAAACAGTTTTTAACTTTTTCAAGGTGAAAATAGTCTTCGACCTCGGCCATCCGGCACATGTACATTATTTCAGAAATATTATACAATATCTTAAAAGTAAAAACCATCAAGTTATTGTATTTGCCCGAGATAAAGAAGTTACTCATCAGTTACTCGAAGCCTATAAAATTCCTTACACTTCAAGGGGGGCGGGTAATACATCAGCACTTGGGAAATTCCTGTATATGCTGAAAATGGATTGGTTTTTCTTTCGAAAATTGAGAAAAGAAAAAGTTGACCTTTTCGTAGGTTTCGCATCGCCTTATGCAGCTCAAACTGCCTGGTTGCTTGGTTGTAAAAGCATTACTATCGACGACACTGATCAAGCTCACATTTCACACCAATTTTACAAGCATTTCACAACGCAGATTCTCACTCCTGCTGTATTTGACAAAGATTTGGGCGTTAAACACGAGCGTTTCAATTCATTTATGGAACTCTCTTATTTGCATCCTAAATATTTTACACCCGACAAGGATATTTACCAAATACTGGGCATTGAAGCTAATACGCCTTACGCACTCATTCGGTTTGTTTCATGGCAGGCAAATCACGATTGGGGGCATGGTGGAATGTCGCCCGAAATAAAACAAACGCTAGTTGATTTGTTGAGTAAAAAATACAGAGTTTTTATTTCGGCAGAAGGCTCGCTATCAGAAGAGTTTCAAAAGTACAAGCTAAAAATCCCCGTACATAAAATGCATGATGTGTTGGCCGGTGCAAGTCTTTATGTTGGCGAAGGTGCTACAATGGCTTCTGAATGTGCTATGCTTGGCATTCCGGCGGTTTATGTAAACTCCCTTTCCAGCGGTACATTGCGAAAACAGGCTGAATATGGCCTATTGTATGAATTTGGAAACACAAATGGCTTAGTCGATTTTGTTACAGAACTTATTGCAAATGAAGGCTTGAGTGAATTACACACAAAACGCAAAGAAACATTCCTATCTGAGCATATCGACCCCAATAAATTCTTAATAGAGTATATTGAAAAAAAGGTTGTTTAGCCTGAATTTAAAAAGATTAGCTCTTTATTGAAAGTATAGAATGTCTGAAAATCGTTCAACAATAACCCGACTTTTTAAGGACTTATCGCTATACACATTAGAGCCAATTGTTTTTAAGCTGATAAGTTTCATACTTATTCCCATTTACACAGGTTTTCTTCTTCCTGCTGAATATGGAATTCTGCAATTTATTATCTCAATGGGTACTTTTTTGCGAAGTATTACCCAAATGGGATTAAATACCGGATTTTGGAAAACCAAAAATGAATTACCGGAATCAGAATTAAAAAACCTTTCATTTACGGTTCTGTTTACGCAGCTTCTCATTGGGTTTATTATACTTTTTCTGCTTGTTGGAACTGTATCTTTGGGCAACAAAGGAATAGTTGGGTATGGTTTAATAGCATACTTCATCGCTTTATTAATAAAGTTAGTAAGTGAAAGTTATTTGCTGATGTGCAGGGCCATACACAAGCCCAAACTTTACCTGCTAATCTCCTTATCGCAATCAATCATCCTGTTTTTGCTTAACATCCTTTTTATTACAAAATTCCATTTAGGGATTTTTGGAGCAATTACCGGTTACGTTACTGCATTTTCTATTTCTTCCTTAATTTACTTTCCTATTATGAGAAAGGAAGTTTTTGGAAAGTTCTCCATTAAACTTTCAAAAGAGTTGCTTGTATTCGGTGCACCGCTTTTAATTGGAAATTTATCCATTCTGTTGCTTTCAATTTCTGACCGCTGGTTTTTGAAATGGCTATCTACAGGCGAGCAATTGGGGCTGTATGGATATGGCTATAAATTCTCCGATTTAATAGCTACATTTATAGTATATACTTTCCAATTGGCCTGGACTCCAATTGCTTGGAAAATATTTACTACAGAGGACGGGAAACGCTTATACCACAAAATGGAAAACTTAGTCGTGGTTTTATTTCCTGTTCTCACATTTATATTTATTCCACCAATATTAGCCTTGGTGTATATAATGACCAAAAACCCAAGCTACTATGATGGTCTGAAAATTATCTTTTTAATTTCCTTCTCCCATGTTTTTTATGGATTTTACTCCTTTAACTCCACTAAGAACTTTTATTACAACAAAAAGAAAAATGTTATAATCGCCAATATTATTGCCGCCGCCCTGAACTTTATTCTGAACATTTTATTAATTCCAACTTGGGGAATGATGGGTGCCGCTTATGCTACCATCATTTCATATATAGGAATGTTTATTATAATTGAAATGGTGAAGATTGAGGAACTCAGAGAATATAAATCAATTAAATGGAAGCAGTACGTGTTTTTAATAGTTGCCGTTAGTTTGGTTTTAGTTTGTACGCAATTATTTGACCACTCATTTTCTTGGTTTGTAATCTCCATGTTTTCGTTTTTATGTGCTATTTCTTTGGTTTCTTTGAATTTTATTTTAGGCATATTTGCTTGGGCCGATATTGTGAAATTTAAAAAAGGTTATTTAACCCTAAGAAAACCAGCTAAAGCACCACCTATTACTAATCAGTCAGATTCAAATGAAGGGTAAAGAATACCAGTTAGTTCTTTTACTGATTTTTATTGGTGCAAAGGGAAATTTGATTGCACTAGCGGATATAACTTTAGTATTAGCATTACTATGGACAACCTATTTGATACGAGCCTCTAAAACAAAAATCCCTGTTGGTTTTTATTACTTTACGGCATTATATATTGTCCTTACACTGTGCTATTTCTTTAAATTTGGCTGGGTAAATATTTGGTCATCTTCCCGACTATTCATTAAAATTACTTACGGCGTATTTACGCTACTCTTGGTTAGAGACAAGATTTTTTATTACTACGAAAGAATCATTGTGCTGTTTTCCGCCATTAGTTTGCCTTTGTTTTTATTGCAGATTGTGGCATTTCCCTATTTAAAATGGTTTGTAGGATTAATTGAAAACAACATTCCCGCACTCAATTATCGGGAAAACTGGTATGTAAATAATTTTATATTTACATTAAATGAAAATGCTCTACTGCGAAACTCAGGTATGGCTTGGGAGCCTAAAGGTTTTGCCAATATGGTTTTAATAGCAATTGTTTTCAATTTGCTTCGCACTAAGTTTGTTTTGGACAAACGGTTCTATATTTTAGTAATCACTTTACTTACAACATTTTCCACAACAGGAATCTTTATTTTAGTATTCTTAGTACCCTTTATATTTGTAAACAACTACAGGGCTTCTTATCGACCTTTATTAGTAATAGTATTCGCTTTTGTAGGTCTTGGCGTATATAGTTCAGGGGTAGTTAGCGATAAAATTACCCGTGAAATTGATGAGCGGGAAAAGCACTTGGTATATCTTGACGCCGAAACTAACCAGCAATCAATTACGCTTGGGCGATTTGGATCTTTCGTTTTAGCATTCCGCGATTTACCTAAGAATCCACTTATTGGTATAGGTATGCAGGACAGTGAGCGGACTGATGGTACAAATACCCACTTGGTTTATGTAAGCGGTTTAGCCGATTTCCTATCTCGATTCGGTATAATAGGAATATTGTTTTTGGTAATTACCTATTATTGGTCATCCAAGGCAATGTTTGAAAAGTTCAAGGTGGAAGGTGCGGTAATTATGACATTTATCTTTATGTCGATATTTTTTGCGAGTGCAATTATCATATCACCGCTTTTCTTCTGCTTCCAGTTTTACTACTTAATTGAAAACAAAAACTTGCCCTCGCAGCAACGAAGGCAAGTTTGAATACAAAGGTCATTGGCAAATAAATAAATTCTGAATCTACAAACGTTAATTCATTACAAATTTAAAGACGATTTTATTTTGCGGGCTCGGAATAATCTCAATACAATTTAAATCGAATTGGTAATATCATTTTTGTGTTAACTGCCTGGCCGTTTTGCTTTCCGGGAATCCAATCGGGCATAAGTTTCACTACCCTAAGAGCTTCCTTTTCCAACCCGGCACTCCCTTTTCTGGCAATTTCAACATTAGCTACTTTCCCTTCCGAAGTAACAATAAAAGTTACATATACCGTTCCTTCTATGCCTTCAGCCTTTTCCATTTCCGGATAATGTGTGCGATCAATTAAAAACTTATTCATCGGCACATCGCCACCCACAAAGCTTGGCAACACCGATAGCTGCCATCCTTCAAAAATTTTTGGCTTTTCAGGAACTACAGGTTCCACAATCTCTGTTCCTGTGCCTTTTTCGGTAGTGATAGTCTGAACCGTTCCTGTTCCTTCCGTTTTCTGATTGCTTGTTTCCTTACCAAGTAATTCCTCATTGGTTTTGGGGAGCTCTTTTACCTCCTTCTCTATAATTACAGGAGTAGTCATTATCTCAGTTTTCATTGGAGCGGGTGGTGGCTTAACTTCCGTCTTAGGTTCTGGAGGAAGGACCTCTTCGGGAATGTTGGGGTAAAATGGCACATCTGGAATAATATCCGGCGGAAGTTCCCTCACAATTTTCTCCCCGTAAAGCCAATTTACGGCTTTCGGCACACCTATCAAACTCCCAAAAAGCAGCAGCGTGCCAAGGAAAGCAACAAACGTGTTGGGATTAGTAACTTTACGAATTTGATACGCACCATAACTTTGGTTGCGGTTTTCGAAAACGATGTTGCACCAGTTTTCGGAATAGAGATTGTTGGTTTTCATAATTTTTAAAAATTTAGATTATGATGAGATAACGCAACACTTTCCATAATATTGTATGAAATTGAAAATAAATTTTTATACTGAATTTACCCCAACCTTTCTCCTACTTTTGCCCCCTCAAAGATTTTGGTGGGCAAAAAACACGTTTTATTCGTTCTGTTTGGTTTAATAGGGTTTAGTGCTATTGGGCAACAATCGTTCATTTTATTAAAAGGAAAAGTAACAGATGTTCGCAATGGAGAGCCGCTGCCCTTTGTAAGCATTGTAGTAGAAGGCCGGTTTGTAGGCACATCTTCCGACACCCTCGGAAACTACAGCCTGAAAGTGCCCAAAACAGCCTTGAGGGTTTCCGACACACTTACTGCGACCTCTTTAGGCTATCGAACCTTAAAAAAGAAAATTAACACAGAACTTCAAACTCAGGTTATTGATTTTGCCATTTCGGTAAGCGACATTCAGCTTAGCGAAATAGTGATAAAAGGCGAAGACCCCGCCGTTGTGCTTTTTCGAAAAATTCAGCAAAATAAACATCGTAATAACCCTGACAATGTTCGATCATTAACCTACGAAGCCTATACCAAATATGAATTGGATTTAGATGGGGTGAATAAAAAATCGGTTCAAAATGATAAGATTATGAAGAACTTTCCCTTTCTTCAAAACTATTTAGATACCGTTACCGAAAAAGGGAAATCGGTGTTACCATTCTTTCTAGTCGAGAATCTGAGCGATGTATATCAACAAAATAATCCAAGTAAATATTCGGAAACTGTTAAAGGGGTGAAGATGTCGGGTTTGAAACAGGAAGATTTCATAACTGAACTCTTAGGAAACGTAAATCAGAATTTCAATATTTATGAAAATACCATTACCGCTTTAGGCAAAAGTTTTATTAGCCCCATAGCCGATTATGGTTTCAATACTTATAAGTTCTTCCTTTTCTATAACGATACCCTCACCATTAATGGCGAACCCCACTTAGAGATGGAGTTCAAACCACGTCACAAAGGAGAAAACACCCTAAAGGGCAAAATGATGGTGAACCTAAACACCTTTGCCATTCAGAGTATAGATGCGGAAATTTCGGAGGGGCAAAACATCGGTATTCTGGAAGGGATGTCATTCTTCCAAGATTTCAAATATTACAAAGTCCCCAACGGTGATACGGTGGAAACCTATTGGCTGCCCAACAAGGAATATGTAAACTTGAAATTAAACTACTATCTGAGCAAGGACGGAAAAATAATTGGACGTAAAAGCAAGAGCTACCGAAATTTGGTCATTAATCAACCTATTGAGGACAAAATGTTCAATACGGCAGATGCCACGAACATTGATGACAAAGCTTATGATAAAGATGATAAGTTTTGGGCAGATAACCGTCACGAATTGCTTCTGGATAAGGAAAAAGGGATTTACTCCATGGTGGACAGCATCAAACGAACCACAGCTTTTAAATTAGTGTCCTATGCCGGACGAGCAATGGCTACAGGCTATTTTCCTTGCGGGAAGTTTAGTTTTGGCCCCTTTGCAAATGTGTTTAGTTTGAATCAAGTGGAGAAAGCCCGATTTAGGTTGGGGGTTCAAACCTCCGATAAAATGAGTAAACGGATGCGGGTGATGATTTTCGGAGCGTATGGGGTTGCCGATAACCGATTCAAATATGGTGGTAAATATGAATTTATCTATACCCGGAAACCTTGGAATAAAATTACCTTGTTTGCACGCACCGACATTGATTTTATGAGTCGCCACAGTTCAGAAATGGATCACGATAACTTGTTTAGCTTGGTTCAGAAAAAAGCACCGCAACGGTTATATAATATTGAAGAATTCAAAGGGGTAATCGACCACGAATTTCATCGCGACTTAACTGGCTATCTCACCTTTCAGCATCAAAGGTTCACCCCATATTTCGATTTTAAATACCAATATAATGGCACAGAAACGCACAGGGTGGTTACTACAGAATTTGGTATTTTGATGAAATATCAACGTAACGCCAGTGCTTTGTCGGGCAAGTTTAATAAAGAGGCTAAAGCCAATAAGTTTTTTGCTTTGTTGCGGAAAAAGAACACATTCCCAATTTTATATCTTCGCTATTTTGCCGGAGTGAAAGGCATTTTAGGTAGCCAATTTAATTATCACGACATAAGCATAGGTGCTGAAAGTGAATTGCCAATTACCGCCAAACAATCTGTTTTCTATAACGTGTGGGCCGGAGAAATTATTGGCAAAGTGCCATTCCTGCTGCTTAAAAACCCGGAAGGGAATTATGGTCATGTTTTCAATCGGTATATGTTTCAGAATATGAGTTTGCTCGAATACAGTGCTGATAAATATGTGAGCGGAAATTTCCAATATTCAATGGGTGGAGCGTTATTTGATAAAATTCCGCTTTGGAATAAGCTAAAACTCACCGAATATTTAACATGTAATGTGTTTTATGGAAACTCTTCCAAGCAAAACAAAGAATTTAATAAACTGAACAAAATGGGAACTGCTTATCCTGTTCCGTATGTTGAAGCAGGTGGCGGAATAGGGAATATTTTGAAGTTTATTCGTATCGACGGTGTTTGGCAATTGACCCGTTTGGCTCACAAAGGCGATGTTTTCTTTTGTGTATATGCCAGTTTGTATATCAAGATTTAGGGAAGTTTTCGCCGAAGGTTTTATTGCAACAACCTTCCTATCTTTGCTCATCCATTTATGAAAAAGTTTCTATTTGTTTTTCTATTGTTTATGAGCGGCGTAGCGAAGGCTTCCTACATTCTTATACCGATGGACAATAGCCAAAAGAACCACCTCAAGGCTTACGGTATTGCCTATTGGGTAATTGCAAAGGATGTGGAAGTAGATTGGTTGCTTAATTACAGAGGGGGTAGTTTTATGTTTAAAAACATAAAAGCCTTAGAGAATGAATGTCTGATTCGGGGGGTGAGTTATGAAGTGATAGCTGATGTAAGAAGTACAGCTATCTTGCAGGAAATTGCCGACCCACAAGCCAATATGGATGTGGCTAAACTGGAAAAAGCTCCGAAAATTGCCGTTTATTCCCCCAAGAACAAACAACCTTGGGACGATGCCGTTACCCTTGTGCTTACCTATGCCGAAGTGCCTTACGAGATAATTTACGATGAGGAGATTATTGAGGGAAAATTGCCCCTTTACGATTGGCTTCATCTGCACCACGAAGATTTCACAGGGCAGTATGGGAAGTTCTATCAAAGTTACCACACAGCACCTTGGTATATAGAGCAAGTGCGTTATTCGGAACAAATGGCAAAAAGTTTGGGCTTTAATAAAGTGTCGCAACTTAAATTAGGGGTTGCCAAAAAGATTCGGGACTTTACTTCTGGTGGTGGTTTCCTGTTTACCATGTGTTCGGCCACCGACAGCTACGACATTGCCTTGAGTGCAGATGGGGTGGATATTTGTGCAGATATATATGACGGCGATCAGGCTGATGGAAACGCCCAGCAAAAACTGGACTACTCAAAAACATTTGCTTTTAAAGATTTCAAATTGGTTGAAAATCCATATCAGTATGAATACAGTAATATTGATGCTACCGAAACCCGCCACGTTCCGAAAAACAGCGACTTCTTTACCCTATTTGAGTTTTCGGCAAAATGGGATCCTGTACCAACGATGCTAAACCAAAACCACGAGCAGATTATCAAGGGTTTTATGGGACAAACCACGGCCTTCAATAAACAGTTTATTAAAACCGAAGTGCTGGTTTTGGGTGATAACAAAGCAGCCAACGAAGCAAAGTATATACATGGCGAGTTTGGCAAGGGCACTTGGACTTTCTATGCCGGACACGACCCCGAAGATTATCAGCACATGGTTGGAGACCCGCCTACTGATTTGAACCTGCATCCAAATTCGCCCGGATACAGGCTAATTCTGAACAATATACTTTTTCCGGCAGCCAAGAAAAAGAAACAGAAAACATAAAACTACTTCAGCCACCTTGCGAGAAAATCACTCGTTCAACAATCCCCACTTATTCAAGCGGTGGAAATTGGATATCATCTTTCACCACAAAAGCATTAGGGAAACCGCCATGTATTTCTTTCATACAGCGATAAGCCTCTAGTTTGGTTCGGAAATCGCCCACCCTGATTTTGAAATTCGGTGTTTGAAAAAGCAAATAGGCCGGATAGGTAGGGTATTGCGTTAAGAAAGCCGTCTTTGAATCACTGGCCTTTTTTTTTGCGTCGTTGCCCGATTCAGATAGTATCTGAACCCGGTAGCCTTCGCAACCCTTTTTGCGAATGTTTTCGTTAGTGTATGCCTCCACTAATTTATCAATATTATCATTAGCATTAATAACAACATGACCGGCAGTAGATGCTGTTTGCGAAACAGCAGTCGATGCTGAAATTAGGGCCGCAATTACACCTACTAATAACAATTTTGCCTGTTGAAACATGATGCAAATGTAGAAAACTGTTGATACGGTATCTGTTTGTCTCTAAAAACAAACGCCACCCTTCCTCAAATTATCAAGGAAGGGTGGCGTATAGCAAGTGTAGTTCCTAAGGTTTAGCCTATTTTAATTTCACGGGTAGTGATAACTTTTTCTTCAGTAAGCTTAGGAATTTCCAATTTCAAGATTCCGTTTTCATAAACAGCTTTAATGTCTTCGCTGTTTACATTTTCGGGTAAAGCCCAGCTACGCTTAAACGAACCGAAAGCAAACTCTTTGCGGGTATATTTCTTTTCGAAATTTTCCTCAGTAGTTTCCGCTTTGTGTTCGCCACTAACCGATAGTAAATCGTTTTCCACAGCAATTTTGAAGTTTTCTTTTACAAACCCGGGTGCTGAAATGTGAATTTCAAAACTGGTTGGCTTTTCTAAAATATTTACTGCAGGAACAAAATTAGCTTGTTCTAAAGCTGAATTTTCGTGAAAGAAATCGTTGAAAACATTGTTCCATAATGGAGATACATACTGTTTTCCGGGACGGTTGAATTTAATAAGTGTCATTTTTTATAATTTTTAAATTGTTATGAAAAACGTTTATCAAATTGCAAACCATTGAAAAAAGGAAAGAATATTTCGGACAAAATGTCGTTAATTTATTTTTTGCAAGCCAAATTGTCCGCCTTTGTGTGTTTGAATCGCCATAAATGCAGATATCGGCACTATAAATTAGCCTGAAAGCATCAAATACTAATACTTGCTTTTAATGTTTCTTTCTTTAACTGATATTTTTACCTTTGAGCCTTCAATTTTCGAAACTAATAAGTGTATAAGAGTTTTAAACTGTTTTATTTAATCTTGGCTTTTGTCGGTATTTTTTGTGGAATTAACCCACTTAAAGCCCAAACATTAGCTTTCGAGAATTACACAGTTGAAAATGGACTGAAGGCTCCTCGAATAATTAGTATTTACCAATCACATGATGATTTAATATGGATTGGTACGGCAAATGGCGGAGTCTTTAAATTTGATGGAAGGACATTCATTAATTATACTGAAAAAAATGGAATTTTAAGCAATGCTGTATATGCTATTGGCCAAGATGAAAAGAAAAGGATATTGATAGGCACGCTAAAAGGACTAAACATTTCCAATGATGGAAAAAGATTCCGATTGGCAAATGATAAAGACAGCCTTACAACAAGCGGAATTGTAAAAATTTTTAAAGATTCTAAAAAGAGAGTATGGTTGGGGCTGGCAAAAGGCGTTGCTTTACTTAAAGATACTGTTGTTACAAAATTTCAAGAAAAGTATCCTTTTTCAGGTGTAACTGTAACGAACATTGAAGAAGACCATTTGGGAAGAATATGGTTTAGTACGGTTAAAGGCGGTGCGATATGTTGGGATGGTAAAGATTTTAAAATCTATGATAAGAACAACGGGATTCAGTATGGAGTAGTGTATTCAGTTTATTACAGAGGTGAGGGTAAATTTTGGGTTCTTGGACATAAATGTATATATGAATTAGACGAAAATGCCAACATAGCTCCGGGCGATTCAATTATTCGATTAAAGAAATTAGCATTCCCCGGTTTGGACACAATTCCAAAAGCATACTACAATTATCAAGTTGATAAAAGTGGCGTATTGTGGATTGGGTCTGAAAGTGGTCTATATCGTATAGCAAAAGGGCGAGCAACTGTTTATACAGAAGCTCAGGGTTTAGTAAAAAGCGATATTTGGCGAATTATTCAAGACAGGGAAGGGAATATGTGGTTCGGGTCAAAATCTGATGGTATTTCCAAACTATCATCTGAACGTTTTTTGTTTTATAACCATCCCGAAGGAGGAAATGAGGGGTCACTGATTGAAGTGGAGTCTTTAATTAAAGATGCTTATGGTAAAATATATGCCGGTAGCCAGAAAGGGGTGTTTAATCTAAACAACAACCAATTTGATAGTATTCCAAACATAAATTTCAAAAACCCAACCCCTATTTCATCTATTTTAGTTAATGAAAATCAAGAATTATTTGTTGGTAACTCTGGAACTGTTTTTCGGATTTCAGGCAAAAAGGGAATGGAACTTTTCTTTAGCGAGTCAGGGAAACCCGGGCATACTGAAAAAGTAAGAAGTCTGAAATTAATTGAAACAAACTTACATGACATGTTAGCGGCAACAACCAGTTCAGTATGGAAATTGGAAAACGAAACATTCAGACCTGTTCAGCAAATAACCAAGGTTTTAGGTTCACAAAATGAATTTGTAAACGATATATATCAAGACGATAATAGTTCCTTATGGATTGGATATACAAAAGGCTTAAAAGTTTTAACCTATCCCGACTACCTCGAAGTGCCGATGACTAAGTTGGAAAAGGAAATTAAAACCCCTGTTAAGCAGATAATCAAAAATGCAAGTGGTGATTATTTCTTCGCTACGGATAAAGGCATTTACAGATGGGATAATCAAAATGTATACAATTACACAATAGAAAATTCGGGATTAATTTCTAATCAAATTTCATCACTGACCATAGATAAAAAAGGTGTGATGTGGGCCGGCCTTTCGAATGGATTTGCGAAGATTGAATTTGATAAAGAGAATAAAGGTAAGGTTCATGTTAAATGCTATGATTTAGAGTCGGGGTTCTTAGGCCAAAGCTGCAATTCAAGAGCAATTTTAGTGGACGAACCCACAGGGCATATTTTCTTTGGAACGGCTAAGGGAGTCTTGGTCTTTCAGCCTGAATTTGATATTCCAAACACTTCTGCTCCTTTCTTGATGTTTAAAGATATTAAACTTTTTTCCGATACCACAGATTGGAGCAAAAAGGCCGAAAAGTTGGATGAAAATGATTTGCCAATTGATTTAGAACTTGGTTTTTCAGAAAACCACTTAACGTTTTCTTTTGTGGGGGTAAGCAATTATTACCCCTTAAAAATACGTTATCAATATTATTTGAAAGGGTATGAAGATGGTTATTGTGTCCCTACCACAAAAAATGAAATCTCCTATCCGAACCTTCCATTTGGAGAATATGAGTTTTTTGTAAAGTCCTGCAATGCTGACGGTGTTTGGAATGAAAAGCCAATCTCGTTTAAGTTTACCATTAATCCTCCCTTTTGGCGTACTTGGTGGTTTTATGCAATACTGTTACTCATAGCGGCGTCTGGGGTGTTTTCATACATTCAAATCCGCTTAGCTAATAGCAAAATCACATCTCAGAACATTGAAATCAGCCACCAAAAGGAGTTGATTGAAAAGAAGAATAATGAGGTGTTGGATAGTATAAACTATGCCAAAACTATTCAGGAAGCTATCCTCCCGCCCGATAGCACCTTCATGGAATGTTTTGCAGGAGCGTTTGTGCTCTATAAACCCAAAGATATTGTAAGTGGCGACTTCTACTGGATGGAGAAAGTGGGCAACAAAATGGTTTTTGCCGTAGTAGATTGCACGGGGCATGGTGTTCCGGGTGCATTTATGAGTATTGTTGGACACAATGCCTTGAATCAGGCAATCAAAGAAAACAAAATCTTAACGGCTTCTAAGATATTAGATTACCTGAATAAATATGTAAACGAAACCCTGCATACTTCCTACACCAATAGTGAAGGTCGGAAAGTTCGAGACGGAATGGATATGTCGCTTTGTGTATTTGATGTGGATACCTTGGTTATTGAATATGCCGGAGCCTATAACCCCTTGGTGCTTATCCGAAAAGGCGAATTAACGGAAATAAAAGCCGATCGCCGACCAATTGGATCAACTGATTTATATGGCGACCAGAATTTCAAAAACAATGAAATTCAACTTCAAAAAGGAGATAGAGTTTATCTGTTTTCAGATGGATATGCCGATCAGTTTGGAGGACCCGAAGGAAAGAAATTCTATAAAGGGAAATTTAAAGATACGCTTATCACCATTGAACAAAAACCAATGACTGTTCAAAAGGAAATTCTGCTCGACATATTTACCAATTGGAAAGGTACGCTAGAGCAAGTTGATGATATTTGCATTATTGGTGTTCAGATATAGCATCGCTTAATTGAAAATTTCGGCCTCAATTTACAGTTCTAAAACTGCTACAATCGAAAATGTTGTAGCCGAATTAGACAACTACGAAGTGGACTTGTTTCATATCGATTGCAATGACAATGAAGCCGTATTTGCCGATATTTCCTATATAAATCAAACAAGCAAAACGCCGGTAGATTTGCACATCATCTCCAATTCTCCCGAACGGTTTTTTGCAGCTATATCATCCCACCAAATTCAGCAGGTTTCATTTCAATACGAAAATTTAAAAGGAAAAGTGAATTTCCCGAAAGTGCTGAATGCCGAAATTGGCTTAGCCATTACTTCATCCACACCAATTGATGTTTTTGAAGAGTATAAAAGCGAGTGTAGTTTTGTATTGCTGATGACTACCACACCGGGCCAGAGTGGTGGAATTTTTGATAAAAACACTTTTAAACGGATTCGAGAGTTTCAGCACAAATATCCCGGCGTTGCAATTCAGGTAGACGGCGGAGTAAACGCCGAAGTGAGTTTTATTCTTAGAAACTTAGGGGTGGAATGTGCTGTAGTTGGGTCCTACTTATTCAGTAAATCCATAGGGGTTGCCTTGTTAAACCTAAAGAAAGAGGTGGTTGGGTCGCATTATTTGCTTAAGGATTTTATGATGACGCCTGACGAGTTACCCATTATTCAGGAAAATGAATTGAGCTTTGAAAAGGCTCTGAAAAGCATTGATTCCTATAAAATGGCCTTTACCTTGGTGGTTGATTCATCAGGAAAGTTAACGGGACTGATTAGTAATGCTGATGTAAGAAAAGGACTTTTGAAAAACATTCAAAACTTGAATGCCATCAACCCCCAAGACATTATTAACCCCAAACCCTTGCATTTAAACGAAAACAGCACCATTCACGACTTGCTGAAATTCATAAAACAGTGCAATTTCCCATTACAGTATTTACCCGTAACCGATGATAACAACAAACTTAGCGGGGCAATTTTATTTACACATTTAATAAAAGGCGAACTATGATCATTCATCTAAAAAAAGAAATTAACGAAACCGAAGCGACTACCATTGCTCAGCAGTTGGAAGCCATTCATTATCATAATAGCGTCCATGCAATTCTTGTAACTCCATCAGCCACTAAGACAATCAGTGATGAATTGAAAGCAAAAGCAGATGGTTTTTGGCCAATGGAAAGCGATATTCAATTAGCTAGTTTAAGCTATCGCAATGAACTTAGGGAGATAAAATGGGGCAATACGGTTATAGGCGGAACATCAAATAACATGAGCGTTATTGCCGGCCCCTGCTCTATCGAAAGTTGGGAACAGATCGAACAAACTGCAGAAATGTTGGTGGGTTTGGGAATCAAAACCCTTCGTGCCGGATGCTACAAGCCCCGCACATCACCCTATAGTTTTCAGGGTTTGGGATTAGAAGGTTTAAAAATGTTGGCCGAGGTTCGAAAGAAATATGGCCTCAATATTATTTCGGAGGTGAAGGATTCAACACACGTTGCCGATGTAATAGAGTATGCCGACATTATACAGATTGGGGCTAAGGCCATGTATGACCAAGGGATTTTGAAAAGCTGCGGTGACGCTCGTAAACCGGTTTTGCTCAAACGGGGCTTCGGCTCCACCTTGCAGGAGTTTGTGCAAGCTGCTGAGTTTATTTTAAGCCGAGGAAACGAACAGGTTATTTTATGCGAACGCGGTATCCGAACTTTCGAAACCAAAACCCGATTCACCTTTGATTTGTGCGGTGCAGCATATTTGAAATATCACACCAATTTACCCGTAATTCTCGACCCTAGCCACGCAATGGGTTATGCTTATGGTGTACCCGATTTAGCAAAAGCATCCACAGCCTTTGGTTGCGATGGACTATTAATAGAGGTGCATCCAAACCCTAAAGTGGCCAAAAGCGATGCTTCGCAGCAACTCGACCATCCCACGTTTAGTAAACTTCACGGCGAACTGAAAACTATTGCCACTGCAGTGGGTAAAAATATAATTTGATGAATATTCCTTTCAAGTTATTAATTCTCGATGTGGATGGTGTCCTTACTGATGGCGGTATGTATTATTCTGAAAGTGGTGATGAGTTTAAGAAATTCAACACCAAGGATGGGATTGCAATCCGAGCATTGAGCAAACATATTCCCATTGGAATAATCAGCAATGGAATCAACAAAAACCTTATTCAACGCCGGGCTGACTTGCTGGGCATTGAATATGTATATGTTGGTGCAGATAAGAAAATAGACATATTAAACGGTTGGTGTTACCGACTTCAAATAAAGCTTACCGATGTGGCCTATATTGGCGATGATGTAAACGATATGGAATGCATGAAGTCCGTTGGTATTTCGGCTTGCCCTGCAGATGCTGTAGCAAAAATAAAAGCAATTTCAAAAATTCAACTCAGCAAAAATGGCGGCGATGCCTGTGTGCGTGAGTTTATTGAAACGTATTTGGATATATAAGCTTAAGTAAGCCATAGCTACCAGTTTGCTTTAACCCCAATTGCCATCGTTTGCAATAGGGGAGGACAATAAGGATGTTTGCAATATCCAAACTATAATTTCCCTAATAAAACGTCTACATTTGCAATACAATGGGTCAGCGTCAAAAGTTGGGGAGTAAAAGATAAAAGTCTACATTTATGGTTTAAATATAATCCCCATTCTACCTACATTTTTCAATGAAGTATTTCCAAGCGAGATAATCGCCTACTTCGATATAACCCACCATCAAGTTTTGTGTT
>CANJNG010000017.1 GCA_947475205.1 Bacteroidota bacterium | reverse complement strand
GGCAACGGTTGTGTGGGGCAAGACACCATTCAGTTTGATGTTTACACCACTTTGCCTTTGTTTTTGGAAGATACCACCATTTGCCTCAATTCTCCTTTCCCGCTTTTGGATGCCAATTATTATGGCGGAACAATGTACGCTTGGACACTAAACGGAAATCCCATCGGACTAAACGATAAATATCTACAATCCACCATCCCAGGCACATACAATGTTACAGTTACTGCACCATCGGGTTGTGCGGGAACAGACAGCATTCGGTTAGCCATAAGCGACCCGAGAGTAAATTTAGGATTTGATGTAATTATTTGCGAAAACGAAGGCTTACCCGTTTTAAATGCTCAGAACATTGGTTCAGATTATGAATGGAAATACAATAATGGTCTTACTGGTGGGAATACACAAACCTTAGCCACTTCGCTTCCCGGCTTGTATGGCGTTACCATCACCGACCAATACGGTTGTCAGGCATCTGATCAAATGATATTGACTTTAACGCCAAGCATAACGGCAGATTTCAACGGGCCAACCACGGTATCGGCCAATGTTCCCTCCTCATTCATAGATGCTACAGTTCCCGGGGCTATTCAGTGGACTTGGGATTTTGGCGATAACACTCCACACATTACCACTTCCACAGCCAATCATTCCTACTCTCAAGCTGGCACTTATCCTGTTTTCCTCATTGCAGGAAATGGTGTGTGTAGCGATACTGCAACCGGAACAGTTACCGTACAATGGAATTGTGCTACTTTAGGTTTAACGGCTAATATATCTGCTGAAGCCGATACCATTGCTTTATCAGAACTAGGGACAATATTATTAGAAGCCTCTGGCGATAGTGCCTTATCGTTTTCTTGGGATTTTGGCGATTCAAACACTTCAACTGAAGACACCCTTGTTTATGCCTATTCAGAAGCCGGGACTTACATCATCACCCTCACGGCCTACAACCACAATTGCACCACGTCTGTAACACAAACCATTGTAGTGATAGATAAATTTATCGGAATAGACGAAACCACTTTTGGTAGCGATAAAGTGTTGACTTTCCCAAATCCATTCAAAAATGAGTTGAACGTACTATTTAGCCAAAAGCCCGAAAATGCTGTGAATATTGAATTAGTTAATACCCTTGCCCAACAAGTGTTTTATCAGGATAATGAAACTGAATCTAAACTCAGCTTTACTTTGCCTCAACTCCCTGCCGGCGTATATTTCCTAAATATTCGTTCGGGAAATAATGTAGCGAGGTTTAAGGTAGTGAGGGAATAGAAGTTTGGGAAAGGTCAAAGCTAACCCTCAATTGTTAAATACAATATCAGGAAACCTCAAAGCAATATAAGAAAAGATTCATTGAGTTCGGACTATCAAGAAAATAAATTCTTCAGCTTTTCAAACAATGTCAAATCACGCTCCTTCTGTTTCAATACCTTTTCTTCAGCTAGTGCAATTTCCGGTAAATTGCTATTCACCCGTTCTCGATTAATTAGTTTAACCAGTTCGGCTTTTGAAGCAATATTTGGAAGAGAATCAAACTTTTCTGCCACACTTCCAAACTCGGGTCTTTGTCCAATATTATAATATCGCTGAAAGAAATCATCGGGCATTTTATATTTCTCAATGGTATTGGTAGTCTCTGAAAGTTCTTTATGATAGAACATTAAGTCTGCATCTTTATGAGTTAGTGCATAAGCTATTACTAATCTTTCTTTGGTTGAGGTGTTTGCTGCCGAAGCATGAATCACAGCATGGTTTAACACAAATGCCTGCCCTGCCTTTAGGGGAACAGTAATCATGTTGTCCCATATCAATTCTTCATTTCCTTTATAAAAAAAAGGAATATTCGGACTTCGAAAAGTTTTCATAAACAAATGACTTCCAGGAAGAACCATCAGTGTTCCATTTTTAGCGGTGGTATCGGCTGTGGGGACCCAAATTGTAGCGGTAGAATAAACCGATTCGTCCACAACAAGCCAATCTTGGTGTACTCCTACTTTTCCTTCTTCACCCGGAGCCTTACATAAAAATGTACTGCCCAAAATTTTATAATCCACAAAGGTTTCGTCTACAACTTTTTCAAAAACAGCTTGGGTGCGGTCAAATATTTCCTGCTTTAGTTTATCGTCCGAACTAAAGGCTGCTGCATAAAACCCTTTGGGTAAATCGGGGTGCAGTTCGTAAAATTTCTCTGCAATATACCCTGCATCTGCTGGTGAAATAAAATCAATCACTACAAAGCCATCTCTATCGAATTGGTCTTGGACAATTGCATCCTTAAAGAACCCTTTTTTCATTTTTCAAAAATATCTTAAAAGACTTTTTAACCAGTTTTCGGGTATCGAAGATTTGAAATCTTTCATTCTATTATCAATGTGAACAACAGTTTGCAGCGGAATAAATGAAACCGGGATGGCACTTTCAGGCCGTTGAAAATGAGTGTAATTAATGAAAAAAGAGGGGTCGTTTACTGTGTATTTTTCAATAGTATCACCTTCGCCGCCGGGCAAACTGTAATGAATAATTTCTGCCGATTGGGGGACAATGGATAGATTAATGGCCGGGCGAACTTTTCCACTTTTATTTGAAGGAGAATAATGCATCAGAGCATGGTCATAAAAAATAGCCTCTCCTGCCTTCATGGGCAGTAAATTACCGAATTTCTTAACCCAGAGGGCATCACTTTTATAGCTACTTTGCTTTATTCCAGGGCCTCTAACAGCATTTAACACTTTGTGCGAACCCGGTAATACACCCAAACAGCCATTGATTTTGGTGGTATCAACGAGCGGAAGCCAAATAGAAATCCCTCGATATTGTGTTTCTTCCACATAAGCCCAATCGGCGTGAAGCTGCATATATACTTTGGAGTTGGGCTGCTTTACCATAAAGTTCCCAAACACTGGTATGTGCGGAGTGAGAAAATTAGCAGCTTTCTTAAAAACGACATCAACTATTTTATCGTGCACAGCTTGCTTGTAGGCCGTATTTGAGCTGAAATGCGATGTATGAAAGACTTCGCTAATTTCGGAAACTTGTGATTGAAAAAACTGTAGTAATGATTCAATTTCAGGTTCGCTAAGCAAGGGAATAGTTACATATCCATTTTCTTCAAACTGTTTTTGAAAATCACTGTTTTTAAAACTATCTTTCAAAGTTCAGGTATTTGTATTAAATGGAGTTAGCCGACTTAAAATCTGTTACAGCAGTGTAACCTAAAAAAAAGGGGTTAATAAAAAAGATTATGAGCGGGAAGCTTACTGTCGGGAAGAAAATATCCATTGTTATAAGCGTTCCAATGTGCATACCCAACATCAAAACTGCATAAATAAACGCAATTTTCTTGTTTAAAATCAACACAAATGAAAATATTTCGAGCAAAAGCGAACCACCCAACAAAAGCAAAGTTAGCACATTATGCCGACCTATCCAATCAGCCATTTTAACACCATCTGCGGCACCGTCCATAGTACCAGTATTAATATAAGTAAAATAATAGGATTTTGTAATTTGAAGGATAATTCTGGGTGATTCAACAAACCACTGTAGCCCGGAATTGCTTAGCTTAGAAAGTGCAGCTAAAGTGTAAACAGCAGCAATTAGCTGGCAGCAAAACTGAACTCTGTTTTTATTTATATTCAAGTCCAATTTTATCTGATGAAACAAATAAGCTAAAAATTGAGCTAAAAAAATCAATGTAAACAAACCCCTGCGGCCTTTTACCCCATTTGATTCTTCTATTGTGAAAATCAACAGTGAAAACAAAAAAAGCAGAAGGGTAACCCACAACATTCCTTTTTCAAATAAATAAAAAATCAATAAAACAGCAATCAAACCAGCTAATCCGAATTTAATCGTATCATTATTTAAGAACGAACAATCTAGCCACTTGCAAAGCCCGATGGGGTAGGCTTGTGGATTTACCCGCAACAAATTCCAAAAAATACTCGGGCCAATAAATACTAAAATGGAAATTTTCATAAACATCCATTCTTTGTCGGTGTATGAGTTGGTGAAAAAGCTATTCCACTTTTGCTTTGTAGAGTTGCTTATCATCTTTAACAATTATATCATTCTCAATATGCCAATTAATTCGGTGAATACTGACCGAATCGCAATCAATGGCTTTTGATGCCGAAACTAGTATCCGAGTCAGCATTTCCTTTCCCACCATTTCAAGTTCAGAATTTGATTCTGTTCCATATCCATTTTCAAATCCCTTCTCCTCACACACACGCACATATAAATGACTCACCTCATTTGCTTTTACACCAAAATACTTATCTAAGGGTAGCATTTTACCTTGAGTATCTGCCACATAAAAAGCATAAGCATAATTCGGAAAACTACAGTACATTGGATACTTAGAAAATGGATGAAATTCTTCAAGTACCCAAGAAAGGGCAATGTATCCCACAAACAGAAAACAACCTATTGCTTTTGTGATCAATTATGTTAAAGTTTGTGTTTAAAAGTGAAATCAGATATTCGTTTAAGTGAAATCAAACGGGATATAAACTCTTTACATTTTGCAAAAATATAAAGAGTTTATCTATTTCTAATAAATATAATCGGGTATTTTTGTTCAATTTAGCACTTTAGTAGAAGGTATTTCAACTTGCTTCTTAGTGATTATATACAGCAGTGGTTTAAAGTTATTAAATTAAGAGTATTTTTGTAAAGTCTTATCTTGAAGCCATATTCTCTCATTCCAATACAGTTAAATTCATATTTATAGGGTAAATGATTCCTTTTCATAAAAATACACTCGACGGATTTAATTCATCAGTCGTAAATACCGACCCTACCCAATTTGAAAGTTATAGAATAAAATGCTCGAATTGGTTTGAGCAAGCCGAAAAATATAATCGGGTTTACTTTGTCAAATCCTGTACACAATCTTTGGAATTGGCATTGATGAGTTTGAACTTACCACCTGATAGCGAAGTTATTCTCCCCTCCTACTCTTTTGTTAGTTTAGCAAATGCTATAAACAACCTAGGGCATAAGTGTATATTTGTTGATTGTGAAAAGGATACAATGAATATTTCCGTAGATTCTTTAGAAGCGGCCATATCGCCCAAAACAAAGGCAGTGGTAGTTATCAATTACGCAGGTGTGGCTTGTGATTATGATAATTTAAAACAAATTTGCACCAAGCACAACCTCTTTTTAATTGAAGACAATGCCCACGGCATAAAAGCAAAATATAAAGGAAAGCTATTAGGTAACTTTGGAGATATCGCCACTTTTAGTTTTGATTATTTAAAGAACCTAAATTGCTATGAGGGCGGAGCAATAATTATAAATCGCACTGAATTGATACCTGAGTTCAATATAAATTATGAATTCGGTACCAATAAAATTGAGTTTCTAGCCGGTAATTCTACATTTTATGAGTGGCGTGGAAAAGGAAGCAATAGTCGATTGGCTCCACCTTTATTTCCATATTTATCTTTTCAGTTAGAGGCTGCCGAATCTATTATAGCAGAGTTTCAACGCAAATGGTGGTTATATCAAAAATACCTTGAGCCACTTGAGGCAGAAGGGAAAATAGGACGTACTGTATTACCCGAATATGCTGAACATAATTGCCACATGTTTTGGTTCAAAACAGCTAGCATTGCTGAACGAGCCAAGTTAATAGACTACCTTAAAACCAGAAATATTCAAGCCTCCTTCCACTACACCCCTTTGCACCAATCGAAATACGGGAAATTAGTGGGTGAATTCAGGGGCGAAGATGTGAACACGACCACCGAAAGCGAAAAACTGCTTCGTCTTCCACTGTTTTATTCTTTGAAAGAGGAAGAATTAAATAGCATTGTTGATGCTATTTTGGCTTTCTACAGGCAGTAAAGCGGTATCTTAAATCGCCTTCATCCTATTGTTTTTAGGATTGTGTTCTAATTCAGCTAAACCAAGCTCTTCCATCAGCGGTGGAATGTAAACGCCAAACCTGCCCCGAAGACCTTTCTTTAAACCATACCACCCTCCCACAGGGTTTTCGTCTGAACGCCCCCAAGCCTCCACTGTTCCTTCTTTAGCAGGTTTTTGTTCATCCGCACCACCCAAATCCATCCAGTCGCCATGATTTCTCAGCATCGAATGCAAGTCGTTGAGACATTTTGCATCATAGAGTAAAACTGTTTTCCCTACGGTGCAAACAATCACTTCTTTTCCATCCTTCACCTCTTTATACATTTCATACTCTGACGTTCCGGGTGGTGTTTTTAGTTTCCATGGATTTGATTTTGTGCCTTTTTCTGACATGGTGATATTTGTTTGAATTATTACTTTTTCAACTCATTTCGCCCCTTAACGATTGGGTTAGGAGCTTTTTTACGGTCTCAAAATTAGGATAATTTCCTAACAAAAACATCACTTTTGCTATAGCTGCTTCAAAGGTGATGTCTTCGCCGCTTATCACATCATATTTCAGGAATAAACTACTGGTTTCATATAATCCCTGACTAACCGTTCCGCCTAAGCATTGGGTGGTGTTTAGCAAAATTATACTGTTCATTTTTGCTACTGAAAGCAGCTTTTCAAAGTCTTCAGATTGAGGAGCATTTCCGCTTCCGTAGCTTTGAAATACAATTGCCTTCATCTGTCTGCTTTCAGCAATATGTATAAACGGCTCGAAATTCATTCCAGGAAAAAGTCGAATGCTGCAAACGGAATTATCAAACGCTGTTTTAACAGCGAACTCGCCATCAGGCATCGGCATAATGGCTTGTTCGTTAAAGCGGATGGTAACTCCTGCTTCGGCCAAATTGGGATAGTTTACACTACGGAAAGCCTCAAAATCTTCGGCATTGAACTTATGAGAACGGTTTCCACGATATAGCTGGTATTCGAAATATAGCGTAACTTCAGGGACTAATGGTTCTCCATTAGGTTTTGAGGTGGCCGCTATTTCAATCGCAGTAATTAGGTTTTCTTTGGCATCGGTTCGCAGCATCCCTAAAGGCAACTGCGACCCGGTGAGAATAATTGGCTTAGCTAAATTCTCAAACATAAAGCTTAATGCCGATGCTGTGAACGACATGGTATCACTACCATGAAGCACTACGAAACCCGAATAGTTAGCGTAATTGTCTTTTACTATTTGAGCAATTTTTTGCCAATGCGTTGGTGAAATATCCGAACTATCAACAGGTGTTTCAAACGAAACACTTTCAATAGGAAAATCAAATCGTTTTAGTTCAGGGAGGTTCTCTCGAAGACGGCCAAAATCCATTGTCCGCAGTTGCCCAGTAAGCTCGTCTTGCTGCATCCCTATTGTGCCTCCGGTATAAATGAGTAGTATTCTAGGTTGGGGCAATGGGCTGAAAATTATGAGCAAATATCTTTTCTTTATCTGTGAAAATCGTATCGAATTTTATTTAAACCCCATTTCATCCAATTCCTCTTTCAATCCTTGATAGGTTTTCACAATACTCTTGATAGTAAATGTATCGTCCAAAATATAAATTGTTGGCGTTCCGGCTACCATGAATTTCCGAGCGGCAGGCGATTCCCAACGCAGCAAATCCGAAACGTTTATCCATTCAAATCCCATTTTCTTCACGGCATCAATCCAATCTTCTTTCTTACTATCGAGCGAAATAGCATAAACTTCTAAGCCTTGCTTTTTGTAGTTCTTATACATTTCGTGAATCTTCGGAGTTTCCTGTAAGCAGTGGTGGCACCACGAAGCCCAAAACATAACCACTACGGCTTTCTTTCCTTTAATGGAGCTTAGCTTGGTTGGCACATCGTTCGTGTTGGGCAATTCCACATCGGGCGATACTTTTCCGGGGGAAAGGCGTTCCATCCTGTCCATTTTCATTTTGTCTTTGGCACTAATTTCAGGAGCTTCGCAATCGGTAAAGCCTTCATTTTTAAGCCAGGTTACAATCGGGATATTTGTAGTTTCGATAAAATGCTTCATAATCATCCCGTTCACCTCATGTTTAACCTCGCCATTAGCATTCGATAGTTCAAAAACCTTTTTAATCGTTTTTTTGAAATTCTCATCAGTGCGTTTAACGTATTGGGTAAAATATTCCTTTATTTTTGGGAAAAGAAAACGGCTATTGGCAACCCGGCCATCAGCAAAATTTACATACATAAAGTATTTGTTATACTGAAACGAGAGGTTGTTGTCATAGAGTGTATCCCATTGAACCAACTCGTCCTTAATGGCTGATTTAAGCAATTGCCCTACCACTTCAGCCGCAAAACTTCCTTTTTCTTTGCTTTGAATTTCGTTGATATATTTATTAAAAACCTTTACCGAATCGCGAGCAGTTTGTTTCATCTTACCGGTTTTGGTAGTGAACTTCTCGTCGAACATATCAAAACGCTCTACAGCCCGTTTTATCGAATCTTGGAAGAATGTCAAGCGTTTATGCTTGGCCAAAATCTGACGGTAAAGTTGGTTTTCTTTCCCGCCACTTACCTGAGCAAAACCGTTTTGATACTGTTGCAAATTGCCCGAAAACTTCACTGTGGTGGCTTCTCCTAAAAAATAGTTCCCTTTTCCTCCCTTTGTGCTTAATACATATTCGCCCGGTTTGTAATAGCTTTTAGCTTTAAACGAAAACTCACCCTGCGGCGAAACCTGCACCGAATCGAGCAGTAAACTATCGGAGCCGGTTATTTTATGCATGAATAACTTTCCGGCAGATCCGGTATTCCAGTCGGCTATTTTCCCCGAAACTACTTCGGATTGTGCAAATAGTTGAAATGGTGCTAAAAAGCAGAGAAATGTAAAGAGTTTCATTTTAAGTTTAATGTTCAAAGTTTAAAGTTTTAGCTGACGCACGAATTGTCAATTGTTCATTATCAATTTTGTCTAAATGTATTTTGTTTTTAATTGAAGCCAAGAGGGCTTTGCCGTTATCAATTATTGTCCCGTGCTTCCAAATCCGCCTTGCCCGCGTTCGGTTTCGTTGAGGCTGGCTACTCCAACCCATTCGGCACGTTCGTGTTTGGCAATCACCATTTGAGCAATGCGTTCGCCATCGTTAATTACAAAAGTTTCGTTCGATAAATTTACAAGGATTACCTTTATTTCGCCGCGATAATCGGCATCAATGGTTCCGGGTGAGTTAAGTACAGTAACACCTTTTTTTGCTGCCAATCCACTTCGGGGACGAATCTGAGCTTCATAACCTGAAGGAATTTCAACAAACAATCCGGTGGAAACCATCGACCTTTCCAAAGGTTTAAGTTCTATAGGCGAAAACAAATTTGCCCGTAAATCCATTCCGGAAGCAAGTGGAGTTTCGTAGGCCGGAAGCGTATGGTGGGAGCGGTTGATGATGTTTATTTGCATCGGAAATTTTCAGTGGCGAAAATAGCTTTGATTTTTAAATGCACAAAAACTACGTATTTCTTTTCTTTGCCAAAAACAGTTAATGTCAGTTTCGCTCTCCTCTGTTCCTTCCTCCGAAGATATTTTTGAAAGCCATAATTTAATTGGCCGATATATACACCGGACTCCCGTATTAACAAGTGTTTTATTGGATGAAATTGCAGGGTGTAATTTGCATTTTAAATGTGAGAACTTTCAGAAAGTAGGAGCTTTTAAGATGCGGGGAGCTACTAATGCTGTGGCTCGACTTTCGGAAAATGATCTTAAGCATGGAGTTGCAACGCATAGCAGTGGAAACCATGCCGCAGCCCTGGCTTTAGCAGCTCGAACATTTGGCACTAAAGCATATATCGTAATGCCGTCAAATGCTCCCAAGGTGAAGAAAAATGCAGTAGCCGGTTATGGGGCAGAAATTATTGAATGCGAGCCGACATTAGCAGCTCGGGAATCAACATTAGAAGCCGTTGTGCAAAGAACTAAAGCCACCTTTATCCACCCTTTCGATAATTATTCGGTTATTGCCGGACAGGCAACAGCAGCAAAGGAATTGATAGAAGATATTCCGAACTTGGATTATATAATTGCTCCGGTTGGCGGCGGTGGATTGCTTAGCGGCACTTCACTTTCAGCCCATTATTTCTCCCCAAAAACAAAAGTTATAGCAGCAGAACCCGAAGGAGCAAATGATGCTTTTAAATCATTTTATGAAGGAAAACTGTTGCCTTCCATAAATCCTAAAACCATTGCCGATGGGTTGCTTACCTCGCTAAGCCCTAAAACCTTTGCCATTATTCAGGAGCGGGTTTCGGCCATCTATACCGTGAATGATGAGGAAACAAAAGCTGCAATGCGGTTGGTTTGGGAACGTATGAAAATAATTATTGAACCATCAAGTGCAGTTGCTTTTGCTGTCGTATTGAAGAATAAGGAGGTGTTCGCTACTACCAATGTTGGAATAATTATTAGTGGTGGAAATGTGGACTTCGATGAGTTTAAATTCAATTGACCCTAACTTCGCCCCATAATTTTAGGAAGGCAAATGCAGATATTTAAGTTTGGTGGTGCATCGGTTAAGGATGCTGATGGAGTAAGGAATTTAGACAGAATAGTAACCGGTTTCGCTCATCCACCCTTAATCATTGTGGTGTCTGCTATGGGTAAAACCACCAACGCTTTAGAGAAAGTTGCCGAAGCATATTTTTACAAAACAACCGACCCTAAGCCTTTATTAGCTGAAGTAAAGAACTATCATTTGGAAATAGCCAATGCCCTATTTCCTGACCTAGACGATGTAATCTATGCCGATTTAGAGGAATGCTTTGCAGCATTGGAGTGGGATTTAGAAGATTCCCCCATAAAAGGCTACGATTTTCATTACGATCAAATTGTAAGCCTTGGTGAATTGGTTTCTACCAAAATCGTGGCTGCATACTTAAACAAATCGCGAAAAACACATTGGCTCGAAGCTCGTGATTACATAAAAACGGATGACACCTGGCGTGAAGCCCGTATTGATTGGAAAGAAACTCAGCGAGCTATTGACGAGCTGCTGATTCCTCAAATAAATGCAAACCCTAATTTTATTGCAGTAGTGCAAGGTTTTGTTGGGGTTACTTCCGAAAACTTTACGTCCACTCTTGGGCGAGAGGGCTCCGATTACACGGCTTCCATATTTGCACATTGTCTCAATGCCGATAATGTTACTATCTGGAAAGATGTACCCGGGGTGCTTAATGCTGACCCCAAGTTCTTTTCAGGAACGGTTATGCTTAACCAGATTTCGTTTGAAGATGCCATTGAACTGGCTTATTTCGGAGCGGGAGTAATTCACCCCAAAACCATTCAACCTATTCGAAATAAGAATATACCGCTCCATGTAAAATCGTTTCTAAATCCCGAAAATGCAGGTACGGTTATCAATCAGGAACAAAATCCTTTGCCGGTACCTTCCTTTATTTTCAAACTTAATCAGGTTTTGATTTCCATCACCACTCGCGATTTCTCCTTTATCGTGGAAGACCACTTGGCAGAGATATTTGGAGTATTTGCCGAAAATGGTGTAAAAATTAACTTCATGCAAAACTCAGCCGTTAGTTTTTCGGTTTCGGTTTCGGCAGACGAGTTTAAGATTCCGGCCATTATAGCTGAACTTAATAAATCTTACAACGTTTCTAACCAAACAAATATCGAACTCATCACCATCCGCTACTTTAATCAAACTACTATTGATAGGCTACTAAAAGGCAAGCAACTTCTACTTGAAATGAAAGCCGGAGAAACCATTCAGATGGTGGTGAAGCGAATGGAATAAAACTCCCCCCAAATTATTCCATTTTCTCTCTGTATAGTAGCCTTCGGTCTATGCCTTTTTCTTTTGCCATAAAGTAAACGTAGTTTCCCTTTATGCGGAATATGGAGGGCGAGAAGAAATTTTGGATTTGAAAATCGCTGCTTGTCCAACCCGTTTCAAGATTCACTTCTTTTATGCGAATTATATTCTCCCGTTCAAATTTAAAGAAAACCTTGGTGTGTTCCTCATTTAAGATTAACTCCCGATTCCAGAAAACCAAAGGTCCGGAATCTAAATCGGGGTTAAAGCTTCTGAATTTGAAATGTTTTAGCCGTTGCCCGCTTTTGTTGAACACATAAATTGAATCCTCATTTAAGTTAAAGATATATATCAGGTCTTGAATTATGTAAGCCTGAGTTAGGATGCTGCCATGACCATCAGGGTCTTTCTTCCGGTAAAATAAATCGCCAAAACGGTCGTAAAACACAAAAGGACTATAGGAGTATATTGGTTTATTAAATGATTCTGCGGTATCAGTTATCCAATAGTTTATATCTGCAATAAAGCGGTCGGTAAACTGCTGAGATGGCGGTCGTAATTTACGTCTTGAATATATATTATCGTTGGTATAATTCAATTGTTTATGCTTAGGGTCTTTAAGTGCATTTTTTGAATTAAAATATTGACCTCCATTATATAAAGTATAATTTGACGAACTCAAAGCTTGCCATTTTCTATATCGTGGTCCATAAGGCGAATAAATAGCTGTAACCATCGAATTACCTTTATTGAGAATGCAATTGTCCGAAACGGCGACTTCGCTTTCGGTTTTACGCTTAAACACTCTTTTTGTGTACATATCTTTTAGCAGCTGTTCTTCGGTATTAAGCAGTTTGCAGAAATAGGCCGAATCGCTTGCCAACAGATAAACATTATTGTATCGGTCTTTTTCAAAAGGAAAGTTTCCCTGAGGCAGGTTTAGGGTGAAGGCAGGTTTCAGATTCAGATTAAGGGCTTTTATTTGGTTTCGCTCTAAGTAGCTATACGACACCCAAATAATGGAATCCTGAATATCATAATCAACCACATTCCGCTTAACCCCACCACAGCATACCAGCTTATTCATCATTGGGGTCTTTTCTAAAGCGTAATCTGCTTCATCCGATTTATGTTCAAGGGTTATGGCTATAAAAGCCGTGTCGTTTGCCGGAATGCGGTGAAACTGGGTTCGGTATGCCGCTGCGTAAATTAAAATAGTGGAGGGCGTTTGGGAAAGGTTTAGGCTGAAATTTCCTTTCCGGTCGGTGATGGTGCCAAGCTGGGTTTGGGCTTCCATTACATTTACCTCAAAAGCCGGTCTTCCGGCCTCATCAAGCACTCTGCCTTTAATTTGAGATTGGGCAAAAAGGGAGAATGAAAAGCCGAGCGATAGTGTCGCATTAAGAAGAAAGGGTAAATGCGACTTTGGGTTCATACTGTGGTAAGAGCCAAAGGTATGGAATTCGTTAGTAAAAAAAAGGACACATTGAAACCTCAAGAGTTATAGATTAAGGTAATAACTTTGATAGTATTTGGCAAAATCCAAAATCATTCAATCAAACAAATTAAATACACCCAAAATTAAATTCAAAAAATAACACACGCAATTCTATTCCAACATATTTTGGGTTATTGAATTTTCACAAAAAACTAATTCAGAAAGTACATCTAAATTTCCATTTTCGGGAGTTTATCTTCAAAGGGTTTAGGCATTGTTTCGGGCATTTCAGGATGTGAGCGTAAAAGTATAGAACTTTTATTGGAATGTCAAAACAAAATTACACTAAAATTTCCTGAAATCCACAGTTCTTAGTATGCCCTAAAACCTGCTTTTTCCTTACATTAACTGCAGTTCATTGCAGACCTTTTCAACGCTTTCTGCCGAAATATCCAAATGCGTAATCATCCTAACTGTATCATAACCAAACTGAATTGCTTTCATTTCTTTGCTTTCGAGGTGTTTTAAAAACGCCGAAACACTCAGTTCTTCCGTAAGCCTAAAAATGACAATATTTGTTTCCACCGGAAGCACTTCTTTTACGAAACTTTTCCTTTCCAAACTTGCCTTGATTTTTTGAGCATTTAGGTGGTCTTCTTTTAGTCGCTCCATATTGTTATCTAAAGAAAAAATTCCGGCTGCTGCCAAATAACCTGCCTGCCGCATTCCGCCGCCCCAGCGTTTGCGAACCCGGCGAGCCTGAGTGATAAATTCTTTGCTTCCTAACAGCACCGAACCCACCGGGCTGCCCAATCCTTTGGATAAACAAACCGATATGCTGTCGAATATCCCTTTAAGATTTTCGGCTTTTAGGTTTTGAGCGGCTAAGGCGTTGAAAATTCGAGCCCCATCCAAATGAAATTTAAGATTTGCCTGTTTGCAAAAGGTGGAGAGTTCTTTTAAGTTTTCTAAACTGTAAACACTCCCTCCGGCTTTATTGCAGGTATTTTCTACTACTACTAAGGTACTTTTTGTAAGCCAGTCGAAGTTACCGTTTACGGCATTTTTTACCATTTCTGCCGAAATCCGCCCTCGGTTTCCTTCTAAAAGTTTTACCTGTACACCACTGTTTGCTGCCAGTCCCCCACCTTCGTATTGATAAATGTGTGAATTAATATCGCAAATAACCTCATCGCCGGGGCGGCAATGTACATTTACTGCAATTTGATTACTCATTGTTCCTGACGGGACAAATAGGGCAGCCTCCATGCCAAACATCGCCGCTACTTTTGTTTCAAGCAGGTTAACGGTGGGGTCTTCCCCAAAAACATCATCGCCAACCTTTGCTTTAAACATAAAGTCAAGCATAGCAGGTGATGGGCGGGTAACAGTATCGGAACGCAGGTCTATGAGCATGGATAATAAGGCGTTCTTAATTACTCAAATTCAATCAAAATCTGATTCTTCTCCACGGCTTTACCTTTTACGGCCAATACCTGCTTAATCGTTCCCGCACCGGGCGATTTAATGCTGTTTTCCATTTTCATGGCTTCGAGCAAAACTAGGTTATCGCCTTTGTTTACCTTATCGCCGGGCGACACAAATATATTCAACACCATTCCCGGCATCGGAGCTTTAAGTTCTTTTATTTGAGCAGAACCGGAAGTATCAATTCCCAATTGCTTGAGCAATAAATCAAATTCATCGGCGGCTTGCAGTTTATAGCGATGATTGTTTACCGAAATGGTAAACGTTTTAGCAGTATATTCCGCATAGAGCAGGTCGGCTTTCAGGGTCTCATTGCCAATCTTTACCGTGAAATTATCGCCTTTGTGCTTTACAATTTCAATTTCATTCTTTTCATTATCAGAAAACAAACCATTTGAAACATTAACCTCATTGGCATTTCCGCTTGTAGCTGTAACTACATATTTTTTGCTCATCTAAAAAAAATTAAGCTGTTTAACACTAATCCAAATAATGGAACATCCGAATGGAATCATAATTAAAGTTCCCCAATAGTCGGCCACCGAACGTTGCACCGCAAAAATGGGGACAAAAACCATAACAACTCCCAGAAAAAATATACAGTAGAAAAACGGTTTCAATAAATACGGGGGTAAATCACCAATCTTCTCCTTTTTAGCATAGTAATTATATTGCCGATAAAACGATTGGGTGTCCGTCGGTTTTGCATCAGCTTTAGGGCGATGAATATTTCGGGCTTTGCGGTTTAGCTTTAAATCATAAGAATATCGCAAACCCGAATTAGAAAGTATTTGATAGGCTTCTGCAATTTGCTTAAAACGTTCTTCCGATTTTCCGGGATTTACATCTGGATGGTGCAACTTGGCCTGCTTGCGATATGCCCGTTTGATGTCTTCTTTGCCCGCCGTTTGGCTAACGCCTAATATTTGGTAGTGGTCGGACAAAGGGGGATTGGAATGAAATACAAAGGAAGGAAAAGTTTAGGAAATGAAAAAGGTAAACCTTAACTAACAAAGACTGAAGAATTTGCTTCCTATTTCCCGATACAGAAAGTAATTACCTTTCATTTGCAATGAATTATGTATTTGGGGTACAAATAAGGTACAATTACTTACAATTCTCCTACTTTCTCGATAAAGTATAATGGCTTATTACTTCTGTTAACCGTGGTGCAAAATTGCTTTTACTCCTTTTGTTGGCTACTTGAATTTATGCTTTTGGGATAACTCCTGATTTGGTTTGCCCGAAATAGGGAATGCCTGAAAACCGAAACTAAAACTTTTGAGAAGGGCGTGGGAGGTCAAACAGGCCGTACCCAATTTTTTTAAAAGGTGCAAATTTTGAAATGGCATGGGTAAGCACTTCATCGCTCACTGCCTTGTGTGAAAGGGAATATTACTTATGCCTAATACTTTCTTTTTCTTGGCCTTCCGTTTCGTTTTCCCATTAGTTCTCTGTTCTTCTGCCTTACTTCTACTAAATGCGGGTAGCACTGCCTAAAATCCATTGTAAACATATCGAATAGGTCAACTGTTGGAATGTAGATTATAAAGGCCGAATAGATTTTAAGAAAGGTTTGTTGCCGAATGTTAAAACTGTACTTATTCTCTTTGTTGGAAATGATGTTGTGGCCTAAATTAAAGGCTGCACAAAACTCTTGAACATTCAAACCTGAACACTGCTGCACATACTTAACATTCGATTTTAGCCTGTTGTAATGTTCATCACTAAATAGGGCAAATTGCTTGTCTGCATTCTCCTGAAACCTTGTCCTGATTGAGTCAAAGGTTCGGTTGTTCTTTAAGCTTGGGGAACGCTGAAAGAGGTTAGCTAACTTTCTTTCTCTACGTTGAGCAAATTTTACAGCTTTAGAAGATTGAATTTTATAACCCATGCCACAAAGTTAATTTAAATGCTTTGTCCTAATTATGTTAAGCCATATTACCGCCATAATCTTGCGTCTCTTGAATTATTTTTGATAACTGTAGTATACTCCAGTATTGGTGGCAAATGCTTTAATGTAATCGCTGTGCTTTACTTTAGGAATTGTTTTAGGGATTACAGCCCCATAGCTTGTGCGAATTGTTCTACCTCCGCTATTGCTTCTTGAACTGAAAGTTTCGGATTCTCTTGCCACACCCTTTTCATTTGCGAGTGCATTAGGTAGTTTGGATTCTCCTGTATTGCCTTCTTCGCTTCCTCCGTTAATTCTCTTTTTACTGGCAAGTTCTGCATTTTTTGTTCCATAGTATCTAAAATTGTATTTATCGGGAAGGATTCCTATTTTTGGTTCATTAAAAGTAAACTCTTTTTTTGCTTACTATCTGATTTTTGTGCTTCATCATATTTACCTTCTTTTAAAAGGTTAGATGCTTCTTTAAACTTGGCATTTGAAAGGTTACCTATCTTTCTTTCTCTACGTTGTGAAAATTTGGCGGCTTTGGAGGATTGGGTTTTGTAATCCATGCAGCAAAGTTAAGAAACTTAATAACTGTTAAACTAATGCCTTATATTTAGATTGCTTAAAATTTCAATTAATACAATGAATGCATTCTAGTTGTCAATGCTTATCATTCTTCCATCTGTTTTTGCCGATTTAAGAAAATTATTAAAAATTCCATAATATTGATAAGTTTCATAATAAATTTTGCCATCATAAATTTCGCCGATTAAACCTTCACATACTTCAACTTGGTAAACGGAGCATACAAGCCAATATGAATATCTTCGATAATGACGTTTTGTGCTTTCCTGTTCTGGAAACTCTGTTTCTACTTTTGTTTTAGGAATATCAATATCAGCATAACTTTTAAAACTTGAAAGATTTGGGTTCGTTAAAGTTAAAATTACAATAAGTATTGCTAAAGCAATTCCAGACTTTAAAGTGAAAAGATTTTTAATCAATTTTGGTGTTCCCTTAATTTTTTCAAATGTACGCAATGAAACCTCTTTTATGGTGAAATTCATTAATTCTTTTCTCAAATAAAAACTGAGCCATATTGATAAAACTAAGCCAAAAATCAAAATTAACCAATTCCAAATAGTAAATTCTCCAATTTTGATTAACGCTACGCTCATAAAATCTGAAATTGCTAAAGAATAGAATCCTAAAGACAAGTAAGACATTCCTCGATAGTAATAATAAGTAGAGAATCCAGATTGACTATTTATTGCCTCTGTAAAATATGAGATAGCCAATTCGTAACACTCTTTTAAATAATATATCTCACCAATTTGTGAAATAGATTGAAATTTCTCATTTTCTTTCTTTGTTTGTTTGATATTAAATTCAAAGCACTGAATAGCTTTAAAGTACTCCCCTTTATTTTTAAGGCTTTGGCCTAATGCGTAATATTGGTAAGGATAATAAAACTCCTTTACTTCAACCTGCCAATCAGGGGCAACATTAGTATCAATAAATACTTTATTATTAATTCTTCCAAAGCCCCTTTTATAGAATGACTTCCAAAAAATCAATAAAGCATCTTTCACCTCCCTTTTTTTTGTACTGTCTGTTGAGGTTGTCAAGTTTTCATATTTTGCCTTATAAAAGCCTATAAGACCTTCTCTGTATTTATTTCTTAAGAATGGATTGACATAGTCAAGAAAGTCATTTGAAACATTGTAACTGTGTTTTATGCCTTCATCAATTTTTTGAGTTAATAAATCTACTAAAACGGGTTCAAACCATTCATCCTTATTGGTGTCCAGTGCTAAAGAAGTCTGTTCAGCTTGTCGAAAAAGCCTTATGCTTTCTACGAAATTATTTCTACTCCATACAAAGTTATTTGGAATAGTCTTTTTTGATGATTCAAGAATTAACAAAATAAAAAAGACAATAAATAGCCCCCCAAAAAAGAAATAGAACTTTTTCATATTTAAGATATTATGATTTACAGTTGTTGGAAATGAATTACCCCTATTCTCCTCTTTAGAGGTTTCTGCTTGATTCTGTATTCCCCTTATCACCACCAAATTCTTTATAGCTTCCTTCACTCTTTGATTCAGGGTTTGATTCTTATCTGTTTTCATAGAGTCATTAATTAAGATTTCAACTATTGCGTTTATTAAGAGGCTTGAAATATTTAAGCTATAAACCTAACCTATGTGCACTATAACATCTACCAGAAAACTATTTATTTTTCCGGTAATCTAAAATCCATTGTCCCATAAACGCAAATGGAATAAAGGTAAGCAATAAAAATTGTAAAATGAAAGGTAAGATTATGTGCCTTAAAATTTGAAAAATTGAATCAGAAACACTTGATTTTATCTCATTTATATTTGGACTTTGTGGTAAATATAAAATTGTATAATATTTCTGTTCAAGCGGTTCGTCTTGCCATTTATGTTCGTTTCTTTTTATTGTGCGATTGATTACTTTTCCACTTGGCAAATCAAATTGATAAAAAAAATTGTGAAGGGGATGTACTCCATTATATCTATATTGTTTTTTACAGTACCCCTCATCCACACCTTCGGCTATTGTAGTTTTTCCATACTTTAATAGCAGATATTCATGGAATGGATTAATTGAAATTTCTTTATTTATCGAATCGCCGTATGCCATGAAAGCAGACATTACAACCCAAAAAATAGCAGTAAACAAAACAATATACTGTCCATAAGACACTTTAGAATCAACTACTATTTTCTGAGCAAAATTCCATTTATATTCAAAAAATGAATCTGATATGAAATTGAACCGTTTATTTATCATATCAAATAAACCCATAATTACCTTCAGTATTTTCTCAAACACAAATACAAAGATAAAAAATACAAATGGGAGAATAACCGTTCCTCCTAATATCAGGAATTTGACTAATCTATCCTCCCAAACATAACAATCTTCAAAAAATGGTTCATAAAGCCAATTGGACATTACTTTGTCAAAAAATGTTTAAAAAAGTAGTAAAGGTATTAATCAGGTTTTAGGTAGAACTAATTTTGCAAAATTTTTTGTTCACTATCAAATGGATTAATAATTGCTTATTCGGTTCTAAGGGTGGGAGTAAAGGTCTATCTTTAATCAATAGCCGAATATAGAAACATTCGGTGGATATTATCGCTGTATTATGTGATTGATTTTTTATCTTTATTTTGTTCGTGTTTCCAAAGGGAAAAGTCAACTAACAATGAAAACGATGTGAATAATGTCATTAATACCGTTGTTGCTAATATCCGACTATCTATGTACTCAATAGAATAAGCAAAAGCAATATACATACAACCCATTGACAATAAAACGCAAAAAGTATGCATAGAATAGAGTTCCTTGTTTAATAGTTTAGAAACCTTTTCTAATAGAACTCCGAACATCACAATAGAAATCCCAAAATACAATATAAGTAAAATCCAAAAAGACATCATAGATATTACCATCGCAAACCAAACTGGAAGTTTATCAAAGTCTATATTAAAGAAAAATGCAATCCCTGTAACAATAAAAAACGCCACAAAATATCTCCTCCAATAAATTGCCCATCTTTCAGGGAAATCTGCATTTGCTTTGACTTTGCTCTCATGTTGTTTTTTCATCGGCACAAAATTTCCATTCCTGTCTATAAGTGTTTGATTATTTTCTTTTTCCGCATTCAAATCATTTTGAATCTCATTATCTAATCCCAACATTTTTAGCTTTTCTTGTGCAACAGCTATTTCAAACTTTAATTGAGCTTTCTTCAACTGTAGTTTTGATTCTTCCATTCGCAAACATAATCAAATTTGTTTTAAGTCCATTTAACCTTTCCAAGTAAGGTAAAAAGGTTTTATTTCCGTTGTTGGCCTTTACAGTTGAAAGGTGTGCATCAATGAATTTAGGAAGGTTTGTTATCGTTGTGGCTTGATTTAGTTTTATGGGAGTTTTGGGTAATGTGGCGGTTTCAAAAAATCTTTCCAGTTCTTCTATTTCGGCTGTCCAGTTTTCGGAGTTAGTTGGTTCAGGTTTCCATTCTTTAAAAGTTTCGGGAATGGGGTGCAAGGTTAATGCCTCTGAAAACTTTTCAATTTGTTTAAGTGGTTCGGGCTGTTGTTTCGGTTCGGGCTTACTAAAGTCGCTTAAATTAAGCCTTATGAGGTAATCAGCAATATCTAAACCCTGCTCTCTTTCTGTGGGTGTCGCTTTGAGTTCCAATAAATCGGAAATTTGAAAATTAGCAATGTGGGAAAGTCCTTTTGCTTTGTTGCTCCATATTTCAAAGGTTGAAAGTTTGTTTTCTTTTGGCTTTGATAAATCAGGAAACAAAATAACGGTTCGGCCTTTCAGGATGCTGCATTTTTCAGCGTTTAATCCATCTTTACCTCCAGTAGCTAACCAAATGTATTTAGGGTAATAAACGCTTGCTATGAGGGCTGTTTTTTCGCTTTCCACTATGGCAATAGGTTTTGTTTTGTCCTGCAACAAATGTTCACCAAACAAACATTGATTTAATTCAAAATTGGGCAATTTAATTTCACTATGAACCCAACTGATATGGTTGTGTGGTTCTTTTACTCTCTTACCTGTGGAGGGGCTGTAAAGCATTATTTTGCCCGTTCTTATTTTGCCCTGGCTATCTATTTCCCAAAACACTGTTGCCCCATTCCAAAGGTTTGAAGTTCCAATAAAATATTTTGCTATCAGTTCGTTTGTATTTTCAATCCCGAAATGGTCAATTAGGAAAGTTGCAAAGTGGTTTGGTTCTTGACTTTTCAAACTTCCTTTAAATACATCTACCGGAATGAATGAAACGGGTTTTGTTAGCAGTTTAGGGGCTTTTGTGGCGTATGGTGTAAAGGATTTACCAAATGAAATTTTATTGTCTTGAAAATATTGCTTTGGGCTATAATGGTAGCCACAATTACTTTCACGGTTGCATCGGCCAACGTGGTCTGCAATGGGTTCGCCTGTTTCGTTGTCGATGTATCGCTTAAAGGTTTTATTTCTGTGGCTACATTCAGGGCAACGGTGGCGGGTTTTCATTCCCTTGTATGGCTCTAAGGTGTAGCGGTAAGATGATTTCATTAATCAATTAGAATAACATACCTGCAATATTTAAAACCAGCAGTGTTAATTAAATATCTATTCCCTTGACCTTCCAAAACAAACAACTTGGGAAAATCAATTTCATTTGTTTTAATATCATCAAGTGGAGTTTTAATACCTAGTTGTTTAAAAGTGAAAACAGGAAGTGTTTCTATTAATTCCAATATAAAGCACTCAAATCCTTCCAAAAGATTAGTTTTTACATCCTTAAAAGATGCTGGCTTCCTTTCAAAATTTGCCTGTTCTATAATTGTATTTGTTATTATTTTATTAAATTCTTTCATTTTCATTTTCATTTAAAATTAAAAAAGTCGTTTGCAATTTGCAAAGGCGTGTATAGGGGTTTGCAAACTTGCAAACGTGAAAGGTTGTTTGCAATTAACTTTTGCAAAGGTGTTTTGCAAACTTGCAAACGTTTGGTATTAAAATGGTTCATTAGGAATAAGTTTATAGTAAACTGTTTTTTCTAAGGTTTCCTTTAATAGTTTGCAACCTTGCCCTTGTTCGTTGAAAATCTCAATATCTGAACTCATTAATTCAGCAATACGGCTTTCAATAGTTCGTTGGCTTGCTTTGAAATCTTTGCAAAGTTTTTCTAGTAATTCAACCCGTGTTAAGGTTGTGCCATCCCCTAAATACATTTCAATAAATTCAATCATGTCCTCGTTACTGGCTTTGTGCTTTCGGTTATTTATTACCCCAGATACTTCGATTGCATCAGCTAAAACCAACCCGTTAGCTTCACTACTGTATTTGATATAAAAAGGGGTATGCCTTGCTGTACTTCTGCATTTCAAATACTTCACCCGTATAATATCAGTATCATTTTGGCTTGCATCTTTTTCAAAACCTACTTGCATAACTGTACTTGCTTTATTCATTAGTTCAGTTCCAAAATGTCCTCTTGCTTTGTCGCTCTTTGGGTTTTCGTGAATCAGGCATAGGAATATCACATTATGTTCATTTATTGCCATATTCATAAGGTCTATTAGTTCCATACTCTTGTCAGTCTTATTGAAATCCTCTATACAATCGGTTGAAACATCAAGGACAATAAACAAAGGGTTATTTGTGCTTTTCTTAATGTGGTTGAGGTATTCGTTTAATGCTGCAAACCTTTCTTTTCTGCTAATCTGTAAAAGGCTTATGTACTCAAAGTTGCTGGGGTGGTCGGCTCTATTATAACCTGCTTTAATCTGTATTGACTGCAAAGCATACGGCAATTGTTCTGACAAATTCCTTTCGGTATCTACATAAACAACGGTATGTATTGCATCAAAATTAAGCCTGTTAAATCCAAGTAGTTCGTTTTGGTTTCCATTCAGCTTCAAAAAGGCTGCACAAATATTTTCTGCCAACCTGCTTTTGTGTACCCCTGCTTGCCCCTGAATAACATTTATGGTATGGGGAAATATTACTGCGTTTTCGCCTTGTTTTAATACGGGTTCAGAAAACCTTATTTCACTTGCTTTTATTTCCTTTAGCTTTTCACGGGTTGCAAGTATGGTTTTTAAGTTATCGGAAATAATCGCCTCATTTCCTCGTTGTATAAGCTGCTCTATTTCATTCAAAATATCATCAGCACCGATATTTGAATTTTCATTGTGTGGTGTTGTTTCCATTTTAGAAAAGGTTTAGTTGGGTTGATGGTGGTACTAATTCGGGGTTTGTAGTCCAAGCGGTAACTTTAGGGTACTTGGTAACATTACATTGCCGTTTCAGGACTGGAAATAACCTTCCTGCCTTTCTAAGTGTAGCACAATAGCGGCAAATGCTTTCACGCATTATTCCTATTTCCAAGTCCACTTCTTTCATAGTCTTGGGCTTGTCGAAAAATGCTTGATTAACTCTTTTGAGTTGGTTAATATAGTTACTACCTTTGCCTATCACGTTCAAAGTAGTATTGGGGGGTAAAGTGTTTTTCATAACGCTTTCCCCCCTTTATTTTTTAGGTAGGTTTCTGCTTCGTTGGCAGTTTCAAGAACTGTTTTTCTTCTGCCTTGCTTTAGCCAAGCATCAATCTCACTTTTTAAGAAAGTTAGCTTCTTACCCCTTTTGTGGGACGGAATTTCTCCCCTGTGAATATATCCATAAAAGGTCGGTTTCGTTCGCTGCTCGGGGTCGTATGCAACTAACTGGTTAAGGTCAAACCAATGTTCGGGGTTGGGTTGGGGTTCGTTATGAATGTACTTGCTGTTTTTTAGGCAAGAATTCACACAATCAATTATTACCGTTTGTAAATCTTCAATCGGTAACGAAATTAAAATAGTTTTTTCCATATCATTTGAATTTGATATGGCAAAGGTCAGGCTGCTAAAAAGGGCTACTTTCCCTACTTTCCATTATGGGAAAATTGGGAAAGTATTACTCTTATGTCTATGGCTATCTTGCTATTTTCCAGCCTACTGTATGTTTTACGAAATTCACTTGCATCGTTGGTTAGATTTAAACCTATTATTTTATCATTTAATAAATCGGTATAGATTTTATCTTTAAAATGCTTGATAAGTGGTTCAGGTTTATGCTTTTTAAGAATATCTATGAATAGGGGGAATATTCCCTTTTTTCCCTTTCCAATATAATTGTTCGCTTCATCAATAATTTGGGGTTGGATTTTTCTTAACGTATCCAAAAATAGTTCTGCGTGTTTTGGATTGGAGAATAATTCTTCAAATGTTTTTGGGGATTGTTTTTCTTCATTCACTTTACCTTGCTTTGGTTGCAAAATGTTTTCAACTACCCCTACGTATTTAGAATAGTGATATTCAAGTTGAAAAAACAGAACTCCTTCAAAGTATTGAATTTTAACCTCTATAAAATTTTCATCTTCCTTTTGGCTCTCTGAAAGGTTATCATATCCTTTCTCTAACAATCTTTCTAATTTTTGTTTCCCGTTTTCAATATGCTCTGAATAATACTTGTGCAGTCGTTGGATATACTCTGCTTTGTTGGGATAATCCATTTGCATCATATTCAATTTAATTTCTTCAAGTAAATCATTCATACAATCTTCCAAATGGCTTGAATAAGTATGATAGAATTGGTTTCTTTTAATGTGGGTATCTCCATCAGGGAAAGTAATTACTTCCCTTTCTTGGTTGTCGGTAAAGTAGTATTTGGGAAATACTATTACCCATTTCCCTTCTTGCAATTCCTGCTCCCCATCATAAATACTAAACCTCCTTTTCTTTCCCTCTAACGAAGGTTTAAGCTCGCATCCTGTAAGGTACATTAAACTTTCAAGATTCTTTTCGGCCTCTGTGGTAATCATTTTACCTTTTATGTTATTTGCATTAGGCTCTATTTGCTCCGGTTCGTTTTTTGATTCAATGATATTTGGTTTTATTTCCTCACCAAATCCAAAAGGTTTAGGCTTTTGAATTATTGCCATTAAGTCAGAATAGAAATTCAAAATGGCAAGAAAAATTTCTGTAAGTATTTTGTATTCGGGTGTGTCTTTCCTATCCCAGAGGTCGTTAGTATTTTCAATAGTTTCATACCACCTTTCAATTTCTCTACATTCTGATTCTATCTTTGCTATTACCAAATGGGAGTTGTTATTAGGCTTTAAAACCAATTCCTCCACTTCCAGTTTTGATTTATCTTTAAATGAAAGGATTTTTTCAATTGACATTTTGAATATTTCTCCATTCCTTTGATTAATCAAATTATTGTCAAATTGAAGTATTGCCATTATTCCTTTGAATTGATAGTGTCCTTGGTTATAGTTTTCTAAAGGGCTAATTGCATTTTTATTCATTTGTTCGATTTTATCGTTTTCAATAGATACTTCCAAATAATTACCGTATTTAGTTCTGAACGTATTAAGCAAATTATCAATCCAAAGGGTTTTATCTGATTGGTTATTTATTCCTTGTTGCTGCCTATCCAATCGTTCTAATTCTTTTTGATTTTCCATTAAACCAACCGCAAGTTTTTGTGCCGAAAAATCACCAACTGCCAATTTTACCTTTTCGTTCCAATCATTAAATTCTAAATATTTAGCATTTATGTATGCGTTTGGCGTGCCACCAAATGCTTTAAAATAGCGAACATTAACCTCTATCTCCTCTTCAAATTTATCAACGGCGTTGCTAATTTTTTGTGCAAGTTCATTCCCGCTTAAATTATGACTGAATATAACTTCTTTGAGTGCCTTGTATTCTGTTGATTGCTCCATTTTAAAAGTCGAGGGTTATTTTATCGGCTGCTTCCCGTTTTCTTTGGTCGCTAATTTTACCGTACATCATACTTTGTCGTGGTGTAGAGTGTCCCATATTACCTTGCAAAGTATAAATATCAGTTCCGAAATCAATTTGTAAACAGCCGTATGTATGCCTCAAATCATGAAAGGTCATATCTTTTTTTATTCCAGCTTCGGCAAGCCATAACTGAAAGGAATAATATCTATCACGGTTGTTTATCCCTTCAAATACTTTGTCGCTTGGTTCTTTAGGTTCGCCAAGTAAATTGTAAGCCTGTAATGAAATATTGATTCGGTAAGGTTTCCCTGTTTTTTGACGTATCATTTTTATTCTTATCCCAAATGATTCTGATACTTCAATCTTTTCCCATATTAGATTTTCCATTTCTTTAAACGGCATTCCTGTTAGGGCTGAAAACAAAACAATCCTTTTAAGTAAAGGGTTCTTACATTCTGCTTTTGCAAGTTTGTTAAGTTCCTCAATTGTCAATGTTTGCTTTATTGTTTCTTCACTTTCAATACATTCAATTTTTGCGTTCAGGTCGCTAGTTAATTTCCCTTCTTTGTAGGCTTGTTTTAGGGTTGCTTTCAGTTTGTTGAAATAAGAAACTGCTGAATTTTTGGAAAGATTTGTTTTGATACTCTTATTACTCTTGGTGGTTAATAGATATTCTTTAAAATCTTCACAAAAGGTTTCATTAAGGTCGGCAAATTTCAAATTTCCCTTTGTATAGGTTTCGAGGTAACGGTAAGCCGCTATCCAGTTATCGTGGTTCGAGGATTTACGCTTGTCGGCCAACTTCTTGAAATACTCCACAAAGTTTTGTTCGCCACGCTCTCTAATCTTTAATTGTTCTTTTTCGTACCCTGTGTATATTTCAGGTTTATTTAAGAAGTTTTCCCGCTTTTGTCTTATCTGTTCGGCTAACTGCTTTGTTTCCTTGTTGTGCTGCTTATCAAATGGGTTCTTTTCGCTATCAAAAAGGTACATTCCCAAAAATTCCCTTCGTGTTGGTTCGCCTGTTTCAGGATGGGGAATTGGTGGGTAGAAATCTAAATAAAGACTGTGTCTTTTACCCGAAATAGGTTTTTGCCTTAGCTTAACTTTTGTTGCCATTTGGTTATGTTTTAGTTTAACTTAATACTTTATCAATTTCTGCTTTAGGGATATAGTTGGATTTTCCTTTCCTAAGTCTTGGTATGTTGAACCGCTTAATTGCAGCATAAATTGTACTTTCAGAAACACTATATTTCTTTTGAATATCAAGTATAGTATAGCATTCAGAAATTTGATATTCCACGGTTTCGGGCTTTGGTTTCTGTATTTTCTCAATCTGTTTTGGTTGCTCAAATAGCTTGTCAATTTCGGAACGCTTTACAAGTGTTTTCCTTTCTGAAATATTCACCGCCTGAATTTTACCTGTTTCAATTAATCGGTACGCTGTGCGAATAGAGGAATTAAGCAGGGTTGCTACATTACGAACGGTTAAGAACTCCTTAGACTTTAAATCAATAGCAGGTTTTGTTTTGATGCGTTGGGTTTCTTCATTGCTTGCTCCAATCTTTAAAGCCTTTAGTTTGGCCTTGTGTGCAGCACCATTGCACCGCTTAGAACAATAGCGGGTTGTGGTGGTGAGTGCTGTAAACTCATTGTGGCATTGCTGGCAAATGCGTTGTACCTTGATATTAGAACTCATTAAGTATCGTTAAATGTAATTAAGTGTATTTAAGTGCCATAAAGTCGCCCAAAAAACGGGTTGAGGTACAAATTATGGCTCTCAACCCGTATAAGGTACAACAAAGGTACAAATGTTTACAAAACAAACAACTATTAAAACAAAATAAATATGGACATTACCATTCGTTAATACTTGTATTTACAATAGTTATAGTGGGTTTAGTAATAGTTTGGTATTTGCTTGTTTTGTAGTGGTTACTTTCCGATACAAAAATTCCCGAAAATCGACCCAAGTAATTCCTCAGTGGAGATATTCCCTGTTATCTCACCAAGGTGAAACAGAGCCTTTCGTAAATCAATCGCCATAAGGTCGGCAGGGATGTGCATGTCCATTGCATTGTTAACATCTAATAGTGCCTGACGGGTTTTAATCAGAGCCTCGTAATGCCGGGCATTGGAAACAATAACTGACTGAGTGTTGAAGTTTTTGCCTACAGAAAGAGTAACCAAAGCCGATTTCAATTCTTCCAAACCACTTCCATTTTTTGCCGAAATGAAGATTATGTTTGGAATATCCTTTAAGGAACCAACCACCGGTTTTGAGGTTTCATCCACTTTGTTAGCTACAAAAATGCAAGGAACATCAAAGGCAAGAGCCTCAGCCATTTCCTTGTCAAATTCAAGTTTTTCAGCAACCTGGCTTATATCGAATACATAAAGTAGAACGGCAGAAAGATTTATCTTTTCGTAGCTTTTCTTTACGCCCATCTGCTCTATAGTATCATTGCTTTGTCGAAGCCCGGCAGTGTCGATAATACGAAACTCGATACCTTCAATGATGAGCCGTTCCTCAATAGTATCACGGGTTGTTCCGGCAATTTCGCTAACTATAGCCCTGTCTTCATTTAACAAAGCATTTAACAGGGTGGATTTCCCCGCATTTGGACGGCCTGCAATAGCCACAGGAATACCATTTTTAATAGCATTTCCCAGTTTGAAGGAAGAAATGAGTTCTTCGATACGGCCAATTATGCCATTACTCAAGGCTGAAAGATCATTGCGGTTAGCAAATTCCACATCTTCCTGACTAAAATCAAGTTCCAGTTCAATGAGCGATGCAAACTCAATGAGCTTGTTTCGCAACCCGGCAAGTTCCTTCGAGAAACCACCCCGCATTTGGTTCAGAGCCACAGCATGCATTGCTTGGCTTTCGGCAGCAATAAGGTCGGCAACGGCTTCGGCCTGCAGCAAATCTTTTTTACCGTTTAAGAAAGCCCGTTGGGTAAATTCACCCGGTGCTGCTATTCCTGCACCAGTGCGAATAAGCAGTTCTATTATTGATTTTTGAATGAATACTGAACCGTGACAGGAAATTTCGGCAACATCTTCGCCAGTATAGGAAGCTGGTGAACAGAAAACGCTTATCAAAACCTCATCAACTAGGGATTGTCCATCAACAATATGTCCGTAAATAATGGTGTTGGGAGTAGCGGCAGAAGGCTTGGTTCGGCCTTTAAAAACCTTATCGAGAAGTGTGAGACAACCTGGGCCACTAAGCCTGATTACTGCAATAGCCCCCGCTCCCGGAGGAGTAGCAACAGCAACAATAATATCCTGATGAGGCATTTATTTTAGTGCTTCTCGCTCAAATCGGCTAAAACGCCTTCCTTTAAAGAATACGCCGACACTTTCAGCTCTTCAATATGCAGCCGCCTGATAAGGAAATTTACCATTACCGAAGCAATCACAATCATGTCTATACGCATGGCAACCAAACCTTTCATTTTTTCACGCTCTTCTACTGTTGAAAAAGTCAAAACGTGATGATTTACAAAAAAATCAATAACATTTAGTTCAAATTTGGGTTGTTGGGAATAAATATCATTCCCGAATTTTCGGTAACAAATCATTTCAGCAAAGGTGTCGAAGCTACCCGAAGAGCCAATTAAGGTGCGGGTAGGATATTTGTTGAGTGCTGAAAATAAACGCTTTAATTCTTTTTGGAAAAGCGATTCAAATACAGCAATCTCTGATTTTGTAATTGGGTTTTGATGCTTATAGCGGTCGAACAGTCGGGTAACGCCTAAATCAAAAGAGTATTTCCAATAAATTCGGGTGTTGTCGCAGATAATGAACTCACAACTTCCCCCGCCAATATCAAGAATCAGGGCTTTTTTCTTAGTTAAAATCCCGCTTAGCTGCACTCCTTTGTAAATGAGTTCGGCCTCTCGTTCACCATCAATTATGTTTATCGAAATTCCGGTATTGGCTAAAATTTTATCACAAAATTCTTTGCCATTTGAAGCTGAGCGTACCGCCGAAGTAGCAAAAGCAAAAACCTTATCTACTTTATAATCTTCGCATTGCTGGGCATAAAATTCCATAGCAACAATGCCTCTTTCGAAAGGTTTTGGCATAATAATGCCTTGATTTATACCACCCTCGCCCAGCTTTACCGGAAGCTTGTTTTTATGCAGCGTTTCCTTGATTTGGCCATTCTCTATATCGCATATCAAAATATTGAAGGTGTTTGTGCCTAAATCAATAATTGCTATGCGTGCCATAACCCAAAGGTATAGAATATATTCGTACTCCTAAAACAAGCCTTTCACATCATCCAATATTTCCTGAGCGGCCTCATAAGTGGCGGCTTCGGCATAGATGCGTAAAACGGGTTCGGTGCCGCTTGGGCGAATCATTGCCCATTCAGTATCTGAAAAGTAATATTTAAAGCCATCCATATCTTCCACTTTTATGGGTTTTCGTGAACCGAAAGTAGTGTACGCCCCCGCTTTGCATTTGGCTATAATTTCCTGCTTTAGCGATTCCTTTATGGTTAAATCTTCACGTTTGAAGGCAAAACTCCCCACCAATTCATAAATCTCGGCTATCACATCCTGAAGCGATTTCCCCGTTACGGTCATCATTTCCCAAATCAGCATTCCGTTCCAGATACCGTCTCGTTCGGGGATATGTCCTTTAACGGCAATTCCGCCCGATTCCTCACCGCCCACCAACACATCTTCTTTGAGCATAATGCCGCAAACGTGCTTAAACCCAATTGGCACAACTTCAAAGTCCAATTCATAGATTTCGCAGAGTTTCCGTAGCTTCACCGTAGTGGAGAATCCTGTTGCTACCTTGCCCCGCCAGCCTTTATACTTATATAAATAATGGGTGAGCAAAAGCAAAATATGGTGCGAATCGATGAAATTCCCTTTTCCGTCAAAAAGCCCGATTCTGTCTGCATCGCCATCGGTTACGAGGCCGCAGTCAATGTCTTCGGATAGTTTAATAATGTCGGCAAATTCGGTGAGGTTCTTTAAAATGGGTTCCGGTGGAATACCATCAAATAGCGGGTTGTGGTCGCAATGCACAAAGGTTATTTCCGGAAAAAGCCTTCGCATAACGTTCTGCCCCGAGCCGTACATGGCATCATAAGCAAAATTGAATTTTGAATTTCGGATAGCCTCCAAATCAAACGATTCTTCCACTTTTTGGCAATAATCACTTTCTAAATCCTTGTAAGTTAACTGTCCGGTTTGCTCTGCAAGGGTTAAATCCACAGCATCGTAATCGGTAGGAATTTCGTCAGGAATAAGTTTTTCAACGGCCTTTACATCATCTTCGAGCAAAGGTCCGCCGTGTCCTGATTTCAGTTTATAGCCATTATATTCCGATGGGTTATGGCTTGCCGTAATAATCACCCCGCCTGAAGTACCGTAGGTTTTGCAGCCTAAAGAAATCATTGGCGTACTCACAAAACCCTTAACAGCTATAACATTCAAGCCGTTTTGAAGCATCACTTTTGTCACAGTTTCCACAAAAAGAGGACCGCAAAACCGGCAATCATGCCCAACCACAACCGAAGGGTTTTTGAAGTTTTGTTTGAGCCAGGCAGCATGTCCGGCAGCAGCCCTAGCCACATTATCAGCCGTGAAGTCTTTAGCAATAATGGCTCTCCAGCCGTCGGTTCCGAATTTTATTTTCATTGTGAATTAGTAAAGAGTAGTGAGTAAAGAGTATTGGGTAGCTTTAAGCCGAATGGTCTCACTACTCAAATCTCACGTCTAACTACTAAATAAGCGACAAAGTAAAGGCATAAATTTATAGCTTCGCCCCGATGATTAAATACATCTTACGCCGGATATTAGTTTTCATTCCTACGCTGTTGGCTATTACATTAATAGCTTTCGTAATAATCATTAATGCACCCGGCGACCCGGTGGAGCGGATGGTAGTAGCCGCACAGGCAGGTGGCGAAGTAGGTACCCAAAGTGCTAATCAGGCTGAACAAAAGAAATTTTGGAAACGAAAATTAGGCCTCGATTTGCCTATATTTTATTTCTCTTTAGCATCGGCTGCCGAATCGGATACCCTCTATAAAGTGTTTGATAAAAATGAAAAACAGGCCCTTACCCGTTTAAGCGGAATATATGGCAACTGGACTCAGATTTCAGATTTAAACAAGTCGCTATACGAATTAAACAACGGCCACAAAGGACTGCTTATCGACAGTCTGTCGGCATTGCCCTATACCGTTAATGAAGTAAAAGACCAGTTGAATCTGGCCTATTTTGAAAGCCTTGCTTTGCGTAGTTGCTACGATGATGCAATTGTAAAAGCCAAGTTTGCCATACTGGAACAAATTTATGCCAAATATCATGTATTCTATACGTTGAAGCCTTTATTGGCCGAAAGTGAACAGAAATATGAGGTAATGAAACAGGGAGCCACTGTTTGGAAAAACTATATCCCCACCCTGCAATTCTTCCCCAAAAACCAATACCACCGCTGGATGTTTGGCGACGGAAACTGGATAACCGGTCAAGGTAATGAGTTCACGAAGGGAGTTATCCGGGGCGATTTCGGTACATCTTACAAAACCAAACAACCTATTTCGGATGTGATAGCTGTAAAAATTCGCTGGTCGTTATTCTTTTCTATGTTGGCTGTTGTCTTGGGCTATTTAATTTCCATTCCCCTCGGAATTCAATCAGCAGTGAAACGTGGCACAGCCTTCGACCGGATTACTACCGTGCTGCTTTTTATCCTTTATTCTCTACCCGGTTTTTGGTTAGCTACCTTGTTGTTGATGACCCTCGCCAACCCCGATGTATATTTCCTGTTTCCGGCAAGCGGAGTGCAACCCGTTGAAGGCTTTGCAGACGATGCCAGTTTGTGGGAACGTTTTCAGGGAACAATACCCTATCTGGTTTTGCCGTTGATTTGCTATACCTATTCCTCCTTCGCTTTCCTGAGCCGCACTATGCGAGTAAGTATGCTCGAAATAGCCGGAATGGATTATATCCGCACGGCAAGGGCTAAAGGCTTACCTGAAAGCAGCGTAATATATAAGCACGGTTTGCGAAACGCATTATTGCCCATCATCACCGTTTTTGCCAACGTTTTTCCGGCAGCCATTGGTGGTTCGGTGATTTTAGAAACCATCTTCACTATTCCCGGCATGGGCTACGAAGCCTTTACCTCCATTGCCGATCAAAACTACCCCATGATTATTGCTATCCTCACCATCACAGGTGTTTTAACCCTGGTGGGATATTTAATCTCCGACATTCTCTATGCGGTGGTGGATCCAAGGATTTCGTTTGATAAGTAGGGGGGATGTCTGGCGTTTATAGGTCAAAGACCGATTTCTCAAAGGGGATTGTCCAAAAAGGCACAAAAAAGCAGCTGAGAATCGGTTAAACGAAAAATCACTTAGCCCCCTCCCCGAATACTTCGACCATACTCGGGACTTTTTGGACAGCCTCCAGCAGGGACTCCTTGCACCATCTAAGAAGAATTTAATTTTAATAATCAAGGGGAGATAACCTTCATTGAAGCTTGGAGCGATTTTGAAAACCTGCTTCCAATGACCGCCGGCCCCGATAGCTTATGGGATGAAAAGGATTAGTGGGGGCAGAATAAAGTAAACCGCCTTTCAGCTAAAGTGCGGGGCCTTGGCAATGAAACAGGACAAATTGATTTATATTCCGATTGTATGAACGAAGCCGCTTCCACCTATAAAGACATTTCCGAACTGCAACTTAGGGCCAAGGATGCCAATAAATATTGGATGAAGAAACTTTACCTTAACGGGAAGAAAGTTGCCGCCGGATGCGAACCACCGAAAGGAGATGTGTATCCTTACTATAAATAAAGTAGTCCATACCTAACCAACCAGCAATACTACTCCGCTTTTATTTAGCTAAAATTAATTTTTGACTTATTTGCGAATTACCTGATTCAACTTTTAGCAAATAAATACCTGCATTAAAATCAGAGGTAAGTATCTTGTAATTTGACTCTTTAATGTCTTTTGCCTCAAATACCTGCTGCCCAAAAGTGTTGAATAACCTAACTGTTGAATTGGGGAACTGGCTTAAATCAAGGCTTACAAATTCATTTGCCGGATTTGGGAATACCTTAATGTTCTGTGCATTGATGGCTAAGGCATTAATACCCGTAAAAGCATTCGTATCGCCCCACGCATACTCTATAGTGGTGGTATCCACAACTATTTTGGCATAGTAAACCCATCCTGCCGAAAGGCTATCATAATGCCAATTGGTACTGAATTGCGATTGACCCACAATTGTGCTAAAATTAGCAAAACTGCCATACATGCTCGAATCGCCAACCATAACCACCCAAGCTTGTCCGCTATCAGCAGGGCAAGCTCTAACGCCATTTATTTCGCCAACGCAATGCCTACGCACAGCCACATAGCCTTGGTCTTCACGCCCTAAAATCCAGTTGCCATTTTCCACAATTTCATCAAAAGCAGTATCTACAAAGTGCAATGCCACCTCCTTAAAAGCATAACTTGGTCCTATAACTGCCCCTGTTGGTTCTGGACGATACATCAATAGCGATACATTGCTATGCTGATTTACATAAGGCAAATGCGTGTTCGCACTGTTAGCCGAACGGTCACCCCAATCTATAAAAGGTTGCCCTGAACCCAAATAAACAGCTGTAGTGCCCACGTTGGCCATATTGGGGTGTTGCTGAAAACCTACTTTTCCCTTCCAAAAATCAATTACCGAAGTAAGGGTTACCGCATTGCGTTTGAAAATAGCAATGTTAGCATCGCAAAGCACCGAACTTTTTGATATGTAGGACAATTGATTGGCCATGGAAGGTGCAGAAGCCGGAGTAATAATTGGCTGCAAAGGATGTAATATGGCAAAGTCCACTTGATCCCATAGGTTCGAATCAATGAGCAATTGCACCGTTTCGGAAACTACATCAGGGTGAAAATACCCCCCATAACTCCATTGAAATACAGTTTTATCCACTTCGGTCATGGTGCTGTTTAAGGCAAAGCTTTCGGCTATTGAGTGCCCATTGTGCATCACCATATTAATATTTGGCACCCAAGAATTCACAATATTATCCACATTGATGGTTGTGGTAGCCAAAAATTGCCCACCATGCGAAGGACTTCCAGGCACTTCGCCTTTGCCGGTAAGCAAGTAAATGAGGTTATTGTGGCTTTGTCCGTAGGGGTTATCGTATTTGCCGGAATAGTTGCGGCCCGCCACCGGAAAGTAGGTGCCTTTGCTATTGGTAAGCATCACAAATTCAGATAAAATTTTCTGAGTGGCCTGCGTAGCTAGAGCTTTTATTTCTACATCTTGAGCAAAATCGGCCAAGTTTATCATTCCGCTCATGGAGTAAGGTCCATACACAGAGGAAAAGAACTCATAAAACCCATAATCAATTTTCAGGTGCAGGTAATGCACTATGCGGTCGCGAAGAGTTGGGGGAACAGGTCTATTAAAGCGTTCGTGAAGCAGCCATTCCGAACCACTCCACATTATCATGTGGTTTTCCGACCAATAATTTCGCACCGTGTCGTTGTCATTTACCCAAAACGGAATCTGGTTTAAAACCGGTAATATTAAAGTATCGTATTGCCCTGGGCTTTGACACATAATTCGTATAAGTTCTATTATATCAAAATCGGCCGTGACACCAGTGGAGATATTGTTTAGGGTTTGATTAAGAATTGCCAAATTAACAGGCACCCCTGCGTAGGATTGAAGCACCATTTCCCCCCCACCCGGATTAGCTATGGCAGAAGAAATATAATTGGATCTTCGCTGTTCAAATTGCGGGTCTTGAGCTAAAGAATTATAAGCCAGACCCAAAATGGCTAAAATTGAAACTAATGTTAACGAATTGTAAAATTTATTCATAAATATAATTATGGGTAAAAATACTAAAAAGTCCTTTGGTGGCCAGATAAATTGCAAATAGCTTAAATTTTATTCCTCAAATGAGGGGTCGGATAATTTTTTAAGGGAACAACCAAGGTTTTAACCTACCATTTCACGATGGGTAACGGGTTAAAAGGATGGAGCATACAATTTTTAAGGATTTCTTTGGCAATGAAGGTCCGGAAACCTAAAGAAGGATATTGCTTTTCAATAGTTTTAAGCTGTTCCGTGGAAATTCCGAATGAAATTAGACCATGGCTCAGGTCTATCAAATCGGCTTTCCGAAAACTTTCCGCTAATGGGTTGCCCTTGTAAGGTCTTAATTTATGATGATTAACGATAATTTCCCGGACAGTTGCCTTCCAATTGGACTTATTGTTTTGCATCAGGTAGGTTTCGGCTAATCTTATGGACGGTGCTAAGTAATCAAAGGTATTGGCAGTCCAAATACCAATATCATGAAAGGCAGCGGCAATAGCCAATTGGTTTTGCTCTTCTTCATTGGCTTGACGAAGCATAACTGCATAGCTATAAACACGACAGACATGATTGTGGTATTTTTCAAAATCAGCTCCTAAGTCATCCTTGTGTGCGGACAGCAGGTCTCTAATTAGTGGGGAATGCATGGTTGGCCAATGGTATGCTGCAAAGGTGCAGACTTTTTATTTAATTCTACAAACGCTCATGTCAGAGGGAACCTGTTAAATTCCGCTTAGCGTTTTTGTTGAAAATGGAAATTTGTTGTGCACCCGCTTAAAGTTTTTCTTAAAACTCATACTTCAAACCCATTCCCCTTTCCGAAAACGAAAGTCCCCCTTCCCGTTTCTGAGCTTTCTTAAGATGTGCAGCATGAATAATGAGCATAGCTGAATCATATAGCAACAGAAAACCGCCTTGCAATAAAATACTTTCGCCATAAGCATACAGGCGATCTTCGGCTTTGGGAGCTCTGTGTGCAAAATTCATAAGAGCCAATCCCGAACCAATATAAACAACATCAAGGCCGGCATTGATGCCGTATATTTTCAAAGTTTGCTTTTGCTCTTTTAAGGTAGTGGCCAAATCGAGGCTTTCAAAATCCTTCCGATCATTGCCAATCAAACCGCCAATAGCAATGCCAAGGTTTACCACGTTCCAATACACATTCATTTCGTTGAAATACTTATCCCGTCCGCTCAGGTTTATGGCGTTAGGGATGCAGGCAACCATGTTTCCAAGTGCATATCCTCCCAGAACCGACATCGAAGCAGTTCCTATGTTCTTCCGTTCTCTATTAAATTTCAATACAGATTTTGAAACTAAAGGCTGGCTCTGGGCATTCGATATAGCCAGGCATAAAACCAAAATGGAAATAGCAACTTTATTATACATAAGGACTATTATAGGAAATTAAAGCAAAAGTATTGAGAAACTGCTTGGAGGGATTGCAGTAAATTATACACCAATGTCCGACAAATTTCCGATTTGTGGATAAAGTTGAGATGTCTCCCTTCGGTCGGCATGGCAATCTGCTCTTGAAAGTCTTATGTAGGTCTTTAAAGACCTGCAAATGCTGTCATACCGACCAAAGGGAGGTATCTCAACAAATCATACTTTCGCACCCTAATTTAATTATTGAATGAAACATCATTTTCTTGTATTTGCCTCACTATTCGCCACCTATTCAATAGCACAACAAAGCCCGGTAAGCTATCCTAAAACGGCAAAAGGCCAGCAAATCGATGACTATTTTGGCGAAAAAGTTACTGACCCCTACCGTTGGCTCGAAGACGATAACTCTAAAGAAACTAAGGCTTGGGTGGAAGAGGAAAATAAACTCACATTTGATTACTTGAGCAAAATCCCATTTCGGGAGAACATTCGCAAACGAATTGGTGAATTGTATAATTTTCCCCGTACATCAGCTCCTTACAAAGCTGGCAAACGATATTTCTTTACGAAGAATGATGGATTGCAAAATCAAGCAATAATATATAACCTTGTAAGTTTTGATGATGCACCAAATGTGTTTCTCGACCCAAACAAAATGAGTAAGGACGGAACAGCAGCCGTGGCCTTAGCCGGATTTTCGACCAAGCGTGATAAAGTGGCCTACACCGTTAGCCAAAGCGGAAGCGATTGGCAAGCCATGTATGTAATGGATGTAGAAAACAAGAAGCTAATGGCCGATAGCCTGAAATGGATAAAGTTTTCGGGAGCGGCGTGGTATAAAAACGGATTTTATTACAGTGCTTTCGATGCTCCGAAAAAGGGCGAAGAACTATCGAAAGCCAACTCGGGACAAAAAATATACTATCATAAAATGGGTGAACCCCAAGCTAAAGATGTGCTTACCTATTCCGACCCCGAAAATCCAAAGCGTTATTTAGGAGCACAGGTAACCGATGACGAAAGCTTCTTAATTCTTAATTTATCCGAAGGCACCAGTGGGAATGAAATTCGGGCTCAGCGATTTGCCGATGGTCAAAAAGCAGGGGAGCCTCATTTTAAAACTATTTGTAAAGGTTTTGATTTTGAGTTTGATGTTTTGGATAATGATGGCGATTTCCTTATTGTTCATACCAACTACAATGCTCCGAATTACAAAGTAGTCCTTATTGATTTCAATAAGTCCGATGTGTCGAATTGGAAGGATATAGTTCCTGAAAGAAAGGAAAGGCTGCAAAGTGTTAGTGTTGCCGCAGGTCAGTTATTTTGTTTTTATATAAAGGACGCCACTTCAAAAGTAGAGCAATATAGTCGAACAGGCAGCTTGGTTAGGGAAATTGAATTGCCCGGGCTTGGCACAGTGAGCGGATTTAGCGGTGAAAAAGACGATAAGTTTTTGTTTTACAGTTTCACTTCATTTACCACCCCTTCCACCATTTACAAATACGATATTGCATCAGGCAAATCGGAAGTTTGGCTTAAACCTGAATTGAAATACAACCCCGACGATTATGAAACCAAACAGGTATTTTATCCCAGCAAAGATGGGACTCAAGTTCCAATGTTTCTGGTCTATAAAAAAGGTTTAGAGTTAAATGGTCAAAATGCTACTATGTTATATGCTTATGGAGGATTTAATATCTCGCTTACCCCTAATTTTAACCCTAGCAGAATGGTGCTTCTAGAAAGTGGGGGTATATTTGCCATGGCCAACCTGCGTGGAGGTGGTGAGTATGGGGAAACATGGCATAAAGGCGGGATGCTTGAAAAAAAGCAAAATGTTTTTGATGATTTTATTTCGGCTGCCGAATACTTAATTAAAAATCAATATACCAACCCCGACAAATTGGCTATCAGCGGAAGAAGCAATGGCGGCCTTCTAGTCGGAGCTACCATGGTGCAACGTCCCGATTTATTTAAGGTATGTTTCCCAAGCGTTGGAGTATTAGATATGTATCGTTATCACAAATTTACTGTTGGCTGGGGCTGGGCAGTTGAATATGGTAGTTCTGATAACAAAGAACAATTTCAAACCCTCAAAACGTACTCACCTCTTCATAATCTTAAACCCGCCAATTATCCTGCTACCCTTATCACCACTGCCGACCATGATGACAGAGTAGTTCCGGCACATTCATTCAAGTTTGCTGCCACTTTACAGGAAAATCAAACAGGCAAAGCCCCTACCCTCATTCGTGTAGATGTAAAAGCAGGACATGGTGGAGGTCGTCCGTTATCTAAAACCATTGACGAAGACACCGATATTTATTCCTTTATGTTATACAACATGGAAGTTGGAGAAAGATAAAAGTCTACCCTCTCGCAATCTCCTCCAAAAGAGGGAGAACAAATACCCAACATCTCACTACCCAATACTCATATCTCAATACTCTAACATGAACCACTGGCTCGTAAAATCAGAACCCATAAAATATCCTTGGGAAAAACTACTAAAAGATGGACGAACATTTTGGGATGGCGTGCGAAACTATCAAGCACGGAATAACCTGCGGGCAATGAAGGAAGGCGACCTCGTGCTGTTCTATCATTCCAATGAAGGACTTTGTGTAGTTGGTATTGCCAAGGTGGTGAAAGAATCATACCAAGACCCAACCACCACCGACCCAAACTGGTTAGTTGTGGACTTAGCTCCCGTAGAATCGCTTAAAAATCCCGTAACGCTCGAAGCCATGAAGAAAGAACCGCAATTAGCCAACATAGGATTAATCCGTCAAGGAAGGCTATCGGTAATGAGTCTCACCGCCGCAGAGTTCGATAAGATTTTAGAAATGAGTATGTAGGTAATTCTACACTCATTCTGTGAGCTCTGTATGTATTTACTCAGTGTTCTTAGGGTTTAAATTATTTCAAGAATTCTCTAAACCAAAGCCCACTATCCTTAATAGTGCGTTTTTGAGTTTCAAAATCAACATGCACTAATCCAAACCTAGGTGTGTAACCTTCGCTCCATTCAAAGTTATCGAGCAGCGTCCAACTGAAATAGCCGCCAAGATTCACCCCATCATTTTTGGCACGTAATACCTGTTCCAAATAGCGTTGGTAAAAATTCACTCTATTGGTATCGTGAACGCTATCGTTCATTACAAAATCAGGGAAAGCACAGCCATTCTCAGTAACAATAATTTTCTTTACGCCTTTATAGGCAGCAAACTGCTTAATGATTTCATAAATTCCTTCGGGGTAAACCTCCCAGTTCATTTCAGTCACTTCGGTAACTCCACGCTTCTTTGGCGGAACTTCCAAACCCTTCATAAACGGAATATACCACATATATTTAGCCACCTCGCGGGTGTAATTCTGAACACCAATAAAGTCGAAATCAAATTTCAATTTCTCCATATCGCCCGGCTGAATAAATTTCTCAATCTTCTTTAAGAAAGGTAAATCGGCTAATGGGTAGCCCATCCCTAAAGCAGGTTCTATATAAAAACGATTGATGAAGGCATCCCATCTTTTTACGGCAATATGGTCGCGGTCTTCACTTTTCCATGGCATAATATAGGAGCAAGAAAAAGTGGTGCCAATGTTTGCATCCTTAACGTTGCTGCGAATAATCCTGCCACCCTCGGCTTGACACATTGCTGTATGATGGGCTGCTGCTGCAAAATGTTTTATCCCTCTTATGCCTGGAGCATGATATCCCAACAAGTAACCTAAACCCGAAAAGGCCATTGGTTCGTTGAGCACCATCCAGTTTTTAACCTTGTCGCCATAAGTTTTAGTCAGAAGATTGCTATATTCCGTAAACCAGTTTATAACATCCCGATTCATCCACCCACCTTTATCTTGCAGTGCTTGAGGCAAATCCCAATGGTATAAAGTAGGCCAGGGTTGAATGCCATTTTCCAAGCATTTATCTATTACCCGATGATAAAAGTCAATCCCCTTCTGATTCACCTGCCCTGTTCCCTCGGGTAAAATCCTGCTCCACGATGTGCTGAACCGAAACACATCCATATTCAATGATTTCAGAATATCTAAATCAGCAGCATAGCTATGATAGAAATCGCAAGACACATCACCGGTTTGAGCATGTTTGATTTTCCCCTTAGTGTGCGAGAATTTATCCCAAATATTAGGTCCTTTCCCATCAATATTATGTGCACCTTCAATCTGATAGGCTGCTGTAGCCACTCCCCACAGGAAATCTTTACCGAAAGCCGACTTTTGCATGGCTTGGGTTTTAACCAATTGAGCTAATACATCGTTTGGTACTAAAGCTAATGCCCCGGCACTCAGGCCAAGGCTGCGGAGGAGTTCACGACGGTTCATGGAGAAGTTTTGGTGAGATTATGATTTTTGAGCTTTGTTACAATTGCGGCCAAAAGTAAAGATTTGAGCATAACTTCATAATGGAAGTGTATGACAAATTAAAAACACTATTTTGCAACTACAGTTATTCCCACTATACCTCGAGCAACAGCCACTTACCCCCTCAAACTGATAAATGTCAATCAAATAGCCAATATCAATTAAATCGCAAACCCCACTGCGAGAACAACAAACCCCACTGCGAGAACAACAAACCCCGCTGCGAGAACAACAAACCCCACTGCGAGCACAACAAACCCCGCTGCGAGAACAACAAACGCCATTGCAAGAACAACAAACCCCGCTGCGAGAACAACAAACGCCATTGCAAGAACAACAAACGCCATTGCAAGAACAACAAACACCATTGCAAGATGACCCCTCCTAAAATAACTTGACACATTCTGATGTTAATTTAGAATTTTATTGTCAAGATTTATTGTTATTACTGAAGCAAGATTACGGTTAAATCTGATACCG
>CANJNG010000016.1 GCA_947475205.1 Bacteroidota bacterium | reverse complement strand
TTTTGTTGGTTTCATGAGTTTTTGTTTCGCAACTCAATTCTACTTGAAACCCGCTTTAGCACTGCTCCTTTTTCTGAAACTTAGTAACGCTATCCCGTTTATAACAATAAATTCTTACCCTTAGCCTGACGGCTATGGGGACAATCCCTTGTGCAATGCCCATTATTTGTTATTAATTAAAGGGAATTTGTTTCCTTTGCCATGAAAGCGGGGGAAATAGTTCGGGTGGGGCGGGAAACCGCTGGCCCAACCGCCAAGGCCTCCGCTTTTGTTTTTTTGTACACGAATACTCAAATTGAGTAATTTATTTGTTTCCTTTGTGGGGGTGATTAAATCATTTCTAGAAACTAATTTTTTACCAAACGCAACTCAGCCACCTTACAAGTGAAAACAGAAACAAAACAGTTTCAATATGAAATTCAAGCCTATCAGGAGGACTGTGTCAATAACATTATCAGTCTTTTTGAAAGCCTTCGCGAAAAAGAAAATTTTGCTGAGGTGCTGACGACACACCATAAAAAAAATAAATACAATTTTCAAGTTCAAGACAATAAAAACATTGACATAATGATGGAAACGGGAACGGGTAAAACCTTCACGTTTATCAAATCTATTTTTGAACTGAGCAAAAACTTTGGCTACAAAAAATTTATCGTTCTAATTCCGACCGTTCCAATTCGTGAGGGAACAAAAATAAACTTAGAGGATACCAAAGATTATTTCAAAAGTTTCTATGCCAATGAACGAGAAAAAGAAATTGAAACTTTTGTTTATGAAGGTGGAAACCTTTCTTCTGTAAAACAATTTATCAGCACTTCGCATTTATCGGTTTTGGTAATGACACCAAGCTCATTTAACAGCAAAGACAATATTCTGAATCGGCCATTAGAACAAGAGATGAACGCACCTGAATTATTTGTAAAAAATCAGGAACCGCCAAAATCATATTTGGAATGTTTGAAACGTCTTAATCCAATTGTCATAATGGACGAACCTCACCGTTTTGAAGGCAATGCCTTTAAAACATATTTTGAGGGTTTTGATAATTTCTATTTGCGTTTTGGTGCAACATTTCCAAAGAAAAAAGACAGTTTGCCTTTATCAAACGTGGCGTATGTATTAGATAGCATTTCTTCTTTCCGCCAAAACTTGGTTAAGAAAATTGTGGTTTACACGCAAGATGTAATTGAAAATACAGATACACTCATTGGAATTGAAAAAGTTGGAACAGTAAATAAAGCCTTTGTAAGCACATTAACCAACGGAATTATTGCAAGACGTGAATTAGGTGTTGGGGCAGTCTTTAACGGTAAAAGCATAAAGAAAATAAACAAAGACACTATTGTTTTAGCGGACGACACCATTGAAAAAGTTGATTATTCTTTGTCGGACGAATCATTGCGGGCAATGATTAAAGAAACAATCAAAATACATTTTGAAAAAGAACAAAAATTGTTTGAGCAAGGCGTTAAGGCAATCACTTTGTTTTTTATGGAAGCTGACACAAGCTTATTTCGTGGCGAAAATCCAAAAGTAAAGAACATATTTGAAGAAGAATACAAAAAGCAATATACCGAAATTGCAAGTAAACTTGACCAAACAAGCGATTACTACAAATTCTTGCAAAACGATTTTGACAGCGACAACACTTTACAGGTTCACAAGGGATATTTCTCAGGCGACAAAGGAAATGCTGACGAAAAAGTAAAAGCAGGAGTTGATGAAATACTTAAAGACAAAAAGAAATTACTTTCGTTTGAAAGTCCTTCACGTTTCATTTTTTCAATTTGGGCTTTGCAAGAAGGTTGGGACAACCCGAATGTTTTTACTATTTGTAAACTTTCCAATCAAGGAAGCGAAATTTCCAAAATGCAACAAATTGGACGTGGTTTACGCATTTGCGTAAATCAAAATCTACAACGATACACGCTTAAAAACCTCAATGACGACCAAGAAGAATTTTGGAAAATCAACAACCTTGATGTAGTTGTATCAAGCAAAGAACACGGTTTTGTAGAAGCAATTCAAAACGAAATTTTAAGTAACTCATTCCTTATTTCTGAAACATTTACAGAGCAAGAACTGATCAAAACACTCAAAGAAAAATCGGGCTTTGATGATGACACAATCGTTACACTGGTTGATGATGTGTTGAAGGACAAGAAAATGATTGTTCGCAAGGCAATAGTTGATGGGCAAAAGATTTATGAAAAATCGCCTGAGTTCTCTACAATTTTGAAAGAACAAAATTTGCCTGAAGAACAAGTAAAAGCAATTGAAAGTTTGTTTGCGACTGACACAAACACGTATGTTCAGAAAGCCGAAAAGAAAAAAGAGAAAAAGAAAGTTTTCATAAAAGCAACACACCTGCAAGAGTTCCAAAATTTATGGAACGCTATAAATAAAAATGCTTTTTATGTTTTAGAAACTTTGAGCGAAGAACAAGAAAGCCAATTGATACAAAACATTAAAACGCAAATAGAAGCCGTAAACATTGAGGAGATTTTGTTGCAGACCATTCGTGCAGAACTAAACGTGAACAAGATTGGCGAACTAGGAGCAATTACAGAAAAACTAACCGACACAGTTTCATACAAAAGCAAAGTTGATTACTTAGAATTAGTTCGCACTTTGTCCAACAACACGAAAACGCCTATTTCATTTGTGATTAAGTTTTTCAATGCTTTGAGTGATGATTTCAAAACAAAAATGCTCTGCAACAATCCTGAACAAGCTCAAAGAGAAATTTCCGAAATAATCAACAAGAACTTAATTGCAATGCTCAAAGCAAACATTAAGTATGACGGAATTAATGGAACAGGCTTGCCAAATTTATTTAAAATTGAAAATGGAAAAACCTATTTAGACACAGGAAGCGTTGGTAAATTTCAAAAAGAAATTGCAGGAGATTTTTCTTTGAAAACAAAATGGGTATTTGAAGAAGTGATTGAATACGACAGCGATTTTGAATTGGAAATTGTGGAAGAAGACCCCGACATTGACAGTATTGAAATTTTCGGCAAACTTCCACGCCTGAAAATCAAAACTCCATTAGGCGATTACAATCCCGACTTTTGCTATGCTATCAAAAGCACCGAAGGCAACCAAATATTCCTTGTAGTGGAAGCCAAAGGCTATAAATCGTCAACAGCAATACCTGTTGATGAAAAAGGGAAGATTGACTTTGCCAAAAAGTATTTTGAGGCATTAGGCGAACACTACAAAGACCAAAATATTAGAATTTCATTTAAAGAACGTATCAATAAAACGCAGTTAGCGGCTTTGATAAACAATGCATAAAACAATGGCAAAAGAAGAATTTATAAACGCAGGATATACAGTTGTTGGAACAGAAAACAACGAAAATAAATTGTTGAGTTTTCTTAAAGAGAATTACCCCAATATAATCCGTGACACCGAAATAAATTTAGAAGAACTAAAAACCGTTTTGGGTTTGCCCATTGACGAAAAAGTAAACGGATACGGATTAAACTTTGTAGGCAGAAACTTTGCTAGGGCTAAATATGCTCAAAAGACAGAAAAGGAATTACGCCTAAATAATTCTTTTAGCAAAGACATTGATACTACTCAAAACTTGGTTATTAGAGGCGACAACCTCGACAGCCTGAAAATCTTAAAAACCCATTACAGCGGAAAAATAAAGTGTATCTACATTGACCCACCTTACAATACCACAAGTGATGAATTTGTTTACCCTGACAAGTTCGATAAAGAAGAGGCCGAAGTTTTAGGCTTGGCAAACTTGAGTGAAAACGATTTTGCAAGAATGGATTTTAGTTTTAAATCTAAGAAGAGCCACAACGGTTGGTTAGCTTTTATGTATCCACGCCTTTTGTTGGCAAGAGATTTATTAAGCAAAGATGGAGTAATATTTATTAGTATTGACGATAACGAACAAGCCAACCTAAAACTACTTTGTGACAATGATATTTTTGGTGAGGAAAATTTTATAGAGTGTTTAAAATGGAAGAGAAAAAAGCAACCGTCATTTTTGGCAAAACATACAGCAAAAGTGATGGAGTATGTCTTGGTCTACGCAAAAAACTATAATGAATTAGAAAAATTGTCAATTGAAGGTATTTCAGATTCAACCAAGAAAGTTGTAAATCTTACAAATCAATATTCAGAAAGGCTATTTCCAAAAGGTGTTAGAGTTAAGTTAGGTAATGAAGGTGTTATCCCAAAAGGTATTTATACAATTAAAACAATGAGCATTGAATATTTGGATGATGTCAAATATAAAAATGGTAAAACAACTGACGAAGTTAAAGTAAAGGCTCAGTTTTCAGTTTCACAAGATAAAATAAAAGAATACACTAAAAACGATTTGCTATTTATAACCGCCAATAAAGGTTTAAGACGTGATGTAGGTGAAGAAGAAAAAGAGAAAAGAAAATCAATAACTGATTTACTTCTTGATTGGGGCGATAATCAAGATAGCGATAATGAAATGAAGAACTTGTTTGATGAAAACTATTTTGAGTATACGAAGCCATCTAAGCTGATTTTAAATCTGACGAAATCGGTAAGTGATGATGATTTTATTGTACTTGACTTTTTCGCAGGTTCGGGTACTACAGGACAAGCAGTAATGCAACTAAATGCAGATGATGGAGGCAACCGTAAATTTATTTTGTGCCAAATAGGTGAGCCAATTAAACAAGACAAACCTGCATATAAGTTTTGCATTGATAATAATTTACCACCAGTAATTTCAAGTATTACAATAGAACGAATCAAAAGAGCAGGAGAAAAAATTAAAAAGCAAATAGAAACTGAAAACGGCAAAACAGGAATGTTTGAGGAAGATAAAAAACAAGTTCCAGATATTGGCTTTAAAGTGTTTGACAGCGTTGAAGCACCAAAATTGAAAGTGGATGAAAAGGGACAAATTTCAATTACTGAAAATGAAACCGATGCTTTAAGTCGTATTTACAATATGATTTTCACTATTGGTTTGGATATACCAACACAAGTACCCGAAGAAGTGGTGAAAGATTGCATTTATAAAATCGGCAACCATTACTACATGACCAACAGCCAGAAAATAAATAGTGACGACTATTCAAACGCCATTAAAAACGGCAAGGTGTTTATTGACGGTTGGACAGCCAGTCTAAACGGAACTTTGCAGAACTATAAAGAGGATGTGAAAATTGTGTTTTAAGAATGACACACTACATTATACCAAAATACGAAAATGCCTGTTTAGCCTACATTAGCTTTAACAAACATGAAGGTGAGAATGTTAGATTATATGATACTGTTTTGAGTGCAAAGGAAAATGTGGAAGGATTTGTAAATGAGGAGTAGATAATAAAGAAAAAAACTAGTTATTATGTGGTATTTAGTATCCTTAAGTATAAATCAATTTGTAAAAATTACATACGAAGATGGAGAGGTCAATTTTAATTTTAAAGGGAAGGAATTGCAGAAGCCTGTTTTTGAAGTAAGAGAATCAAATCAAATAACAACAACAGAAATTGATGATGATTCGTTTGCATCAGATTTTGGCGACTATATCTCTAGTATTTCTAAAATGCTAAATTCAAAAGTTGTTCTATTGAACTTTAATACATTCCTAGTTAAATGGAAAGATTCTCCAGCAGACCTAAAAGAAATAGTAGACTCGGTACTAACTAAAAATTCAAAAGCTATAATTGCCCCAATCAGCAATTTTCAAACCTCAAATTATTCATATCAAGACAACTTGGTATTTGAATATATTCGTAAATCGTAAGCCTTTAAATTGATGATTTGATTATAGACTACAGTTTGCATAAATTCTTATACTTAACACGTGGTACAATTTAAAATTGCTAAAGACACACTTTTACAGGCATTAAAGCCTTTTACAGGTATGGTAAAAGGAAACTCAAAAAGTGCATTGACTTTCCCTTGCGAAATTTTAGTAAAAAATAATTCGGCAGAAATCTCTATAGCAAATGGGGCTGTTGTTCTGCAATGTGAAAACACTGGCACAGGCCGTGCAAGGCTTCCTTTCAAGCATTTTTACGAAATAGTGAAAGATGCCCGCCCAAAAGAAATAGAAATTTCATTTGGTGGCCAACGCATAAAGATTAACGGAGTTGATATAGCTGCATTAACTTCATTGTGATTTGAAATTTTTTGATTGAAATCATTGAATATGGATTTAATTAAATTTCAAAATTTCATGAAACTTTATGAAGTAGGGGCAAAGAAAATTTCTGTGCGTACTACCCGATTAAAGCTAACAAAAGAACCATTTGAATTGAAGATGGAACCTTCCTATAGGAATTATGATTTGTATTTTAATAAGCAAGGTCGTTTATTGCATAGCGTCCATCCTGAAAAACACAGCAGCTCTAAGGTTTTCTATGGGTATGATAAAAAAGGAAAGTTGGTAACAGCATTAACATTGCAATCTGAAACCAGCGTAGTTGTTTCAACTTCAAGTTTTAGTTATGATGTAGAAGACAAAATTGAAAAAGAAGTTTGTCAATTTTGGAAGGAGGGTAAAGGGTTTAAAATACTTGAAAAAAGAACATATCTCTATACTTCGGTTGAAGATGCAATTTTTATAACCAACTACGAAGTTGGTAAAAAGGAACTTATGATCCGTTCTATTCACGCAGGAAATAATAAACCCATTGAGGAATATACAACTGGGTGTGAAGGACAACACGACGAATGGCTAAAGTTTGAATACGATGATAATTGGAATTTAGTTAAAAAAATTTCTTTAAACAAAAAAGGCGAGCCAAATGGAATTCATGAATATTTTTCTTCACCTCCTCGTCTTGAACAAGGTTACAAATACACTTCGAAGGTTTATAACTATATGCAGGAATATACCTATATATATAATGATAAAGGTCACTGGATAACTGAAGTATTGATGCGTGATGGTATTCCATCATTTAATAAGGAGCGTAAAATTGAATATTATTAGAAGGAAGAGAAACAGTATGCCTTTCTTTCCCAACTAGCACTCGTATGCCAGGTCTCAAACCTAGCTTGAAAATAAAAAAACACAAATAATGATAGACCTAATTGGAGACATACACGGCCATGCAGCCAAACTCAAAGCCTTACTTCGTAAGCTAGGATACACGAAAAAAAAAGGGGTATATTCCCATCCGAACAGCAAAGTATTGTTTGTTGGCGACTACATTGATAGGGGGCCAAAAATCAGGGAAACACTTCAGATAGTTAAAGCCATGGTAGATTCGGGCAATGCCATTGCTTTAATGGGTAATCACGAATACAATGCCTTGTGTTTCCATTTCCAAGAAACCGAAGGTGGCCATCTTCGCAAACATTTAATCAAGAACATTATTCAGCACTATGAAACCCTCAAGCAGTTTCACAACCGGCAAAAAGAGTATGAGTTTTATTTAGAATGGTTCAAAACCTTGCCCCTCTATTACGAAACAGATACATTTAGAGCCGTTCACGCTTGCTGGGACACGAAGCACATTGAATATTTAAGAAAAACATTAGTAAACGACCGCTTGACAGACGAACTTATTTATCAATCGGTGAAGAAAGGCACAAAATTAAACGAAGCCATAGACCAAACTCTGAAAGGCAAAGAAATGAAAATGCCACAAGACAGTTCCTTTTCCGACAAAGACGGCACAAAAAGAACCGAAATAAGGATAAAATGGTGGGAAGACCCCGCTAAGATGACCTACAAATCTATTAGTGTGGAATCAATTGAAGTTTTGCCCGAAGAACCCATTGAACTATCCGAATTAAAGACGCTTGATTATTATGGTGCAAAGGAAAAAAAAGTATTCTTCGGTCATTATTGGCTTAAAGGCGAACCATCCATTTACAAAGAAAACATTTGTTGCCTCGACTACAGCGTAGCTAAACATGGAAAACTGGTTGCATACCGCTATGATGGCGAAACTACCTTAGCTAACCATAATCTTGTTTATGTTTGATTCCCCCCAGCTTGAAAATAAAGCAAACATAATTTACGCTAAAAGAAAGGCTATTTTATTGTAAACACTAGTTTTGCATACAAATAAATGAACAGAAAATTTAAGGAATGTAACAGATGCGGTAAAGTAATTTACTATGGCAACGCATATGTGAGTATTAACAGAAATGTTGAGCAAGGCGAATTTATTATTGCAACAAACAATGTCGAAATTACGGTTATAGATTCCGAAGAAATTATAGCACTTTGTGGCTCTTGTGGCAATAGTTTTAACGCAGCCATTATTGAAAATATCGTCAATTCAATTCCAACCGACGATTCAAATATTAGAAACAACTAGTTTTGCATAAGCTTGTAGCAAGCACTCAATTATAGCAAAAATTTACAGTTATTTTATTCTTATCGCGAAAAAGAAAACAAAAACGCTAAAGCGGATTTCAGTATTGAAGTTTTTGCACCTTGCTTATAGCCAGCATATGCTTAGATAGTTTCCTTGAATATCTTAAAATGAAAGCTGACGAACTACCCAAACGTTTTTTGAAATGAAAAAAATATGTTTATTACTGCTGCTGTTCTTAATAAGCATTTGCGGCTTTACGCAAAGCAGGTATATTTCAGCTACCACAAAAAAAATTGTTTTTACTAGAGATGGAGGGGTGTGCCAATGCTGCGGAAGTTCCAATAGTTTGGAATATGACCACATAATGCCATTTTCTTGTGGCGGTGCCAGCGATGTTTCAAATATTCAGTTGCTTTGTATGAGCTGTAATCGCAGCAAATCGAATAGTTGTGTTTGTAAAATTCACGATAGAAGAGTTGGCACAAATTGTTGCAATGGTAATACCACAATAAAGAAGGAATCAAGCACTTCGCAACAATGCTCGGGAACTACAAAAAAAGGAGCAAGATGCAAGAAGAGAACAACCAACCCAAACGGAAGGTGCCATTTACATCAATAATTAAAAAATAAGAAAATGAATAATAATTTTTTGTTTGCAGTAGATACAAACACAGAAGAGGTAATTGTTTCCGATTCGCCAAAAGGTAGCAATAAAGTAAATTTTATTGAGCGTATTGGCCGCAACGACAATGAAATGCTCTACCATGCTGCTGTAACCTTAACCAGCATTACCAAGGCTACCCATTTTGATGTTGCCATATTTAAAGCAATGGATAAAGTTTGCCAAATGCTATATAACAAACATAAAGAAACCCGCTAGTCCTTGTTTAGCAAAGCGTAACGAGGACTTTTGAGAACGGCGTTTTTAACGCCACTAAAAAACAAAAATTTCTCCCATGCCCCGCTGGGCGTAGGGGCTCCCTACGCTCGGTATCCAATGCCTCCCACCTGCATTTCTAATACGGCTGGAAACCGTAATTACAAAATTGTAGCTAGAGGTTAACCTTAGCAAGGGGTAAGTTTATTATAATTGCATTAACTTTGTGCTATGGAAACAAGACCATGAGTAAAATAGCACAAAAATCAACTGTTGAGCAGTTAAGGGAAATTCGGGATAAGGTAAGTTCCGAAACACAGAATATGTCCTTTGAAGAATTGAAAAAGTATGTTGAAGAGCGTTTAACGCTTCACCCATTAAAAAACTGGTCACAGCAGACAGGGTCCGGCAAATAGCAAACCACACACCAGTTATTCCAAGTATGCGGAGGCTGTGCCAAGTTTTTAGTTGAGTTGTTATTTTTCAAAAGAAACTAAGAGCTCGCTTCGCTTCGGTTACCTAAGGTTGAGTACCATTGGTCGGTTTTAGATAAAGTGTCATGTTCTTAATTGGAATTTCGATTTGTTTTAATTTTCTATTAGGCATCGAAGAGGGTTTTCGTCTAATCATATTTATTTTTTGGAAGCCGAGCAATTGCACCGTTCTAAGAGGCTTGCGGCGTTCCTTTAACCTTCGTCTTTGTGCTCTGCCGTTCTGCCCCACCTCACAATTCCGAAATGGAATTTTAGTGTCCTGGGTCGTGAACTGCGAAGCACTCTTGGATACAACGGCAAAGCCCTCTTAGCCACAATCAAAAAACAAAATACAAGGCTAAAATTTTAAAAATAAAACTTATCCAAAGTCCCAAAATCCAAAGAACCAAGTTGCAACTGCCCAACGGGAGCTAACGTTTTAAACTTGGTTCAGTTTCCGCATTCTTCGGTCAGCAAGCCGTTTTCAATGAATTTTAGGCTAAACCCCGTCCCAGCATCAATCGGGTTCAAATATTTACAGCAATCCAGCTAAAACATCCTATTCAATTGATAAAGAAATTAGCCTAACTCATCCCCAATTAATTTCCGTACTTTGCAGTAAATAGGCATCCTATCCAAACTGTATGAAATTCAGGGTTCTCTTTGTTCTTGTTTTAGTGTTGGCAAACCATTGCATTGCACAGCAGCATAGTAAATTCAAGTTGCCCCCCAAGGCCACCGCCACCGATTACCTTCCCCGAACGCTCATTTTCCAAGTTAAAGAAAGCATTCGTTCGCAGGCATTAACCTCAAAAATTGAATCACCCGCAATTCAGGAGGTTTTAAACAAGCATGGTATTTTTTCATTCGGAAAGAAATTTCCACACAGCCCTTCTCCGGCAACTAGAACAGACCGCCGTGGTAGAAAGTTAGCCGATCTAAGCCTTATCTATGAATGGGAATACAATTCTAATGTAGGTTTGGAAGAAGTCATCAATGAACTTTTAGCAACAAACCTTCTCGTTTACGCCGAACCCAATTATATTAACCACTTAACCTATACCCCGAACGACACAGCCATCGGAAGTAATGTAGGAACTTGGTGGTATGAAGTAAACAAAGCATTTCAGGCTTGGGATATTCAGAAAGGCGACACCAATATTGTGATAGGCATTACCGATACCGGAACCGACTTAATTCATGAAGACCTTTCGGGAAACACAAAACGCAACTACGCCGACCCTATTGACGGGGTGGACAACGATAACGATGGCTATATAGATAATTTCAATGGTTGGGATATGGGCCAAAACGACAACGACCCAACCGTTGGCGGAGTTCATCACGGTGTGCATGTGGCGGGTTTGTGCAGTGCAGTTCCCGATAACATTGTGGGAATGGCCGGAAGTGGTTTCAACTGCAAATTTCTTCCCATAAAAATTACCAATGCCAACGATGCCATTACGCGTGGCTACGAAGGAGTGGTGTATGCTGCAGAACACGGTTGCCGGATTATCAATTGCTCTTGGGGTAGCTTTTTCCCCAGCATTAGCGGGCAGCAGGTGATAGATTATGTTACCCTAAATAAAAATTCGCTCGTTGTGGGTGGCTGCGGCAACGAAAACGAAGAAACCGACTTTTACCCCGCATCATGCCGATATGTGATGAGTATAGCCTCGCATAGCAACCTTAGCCAGAAGTCACCTTTCAGCAATTTTTCCTACAATGTAGATGTTGTTGGTCCGGGGCAAATGGTAATGAGTACTTGGCCCTGGCCAGAGGATTCCTATTTGGTTTCAAACGGCACCAGTATGTCGTCGCCGGTGGTGGCCGGAACAGCCGGTTTGGTTTTGGCACAGTTCCCATGGATGGACGCACTCCAATTGGGCGAGCAAATTAAAGCCACAGCCGATTTGTTAGATACCGTTCCCGGAAATGAAGTGTATGCAAACCGTTTGGGCAAAGGCCGCTTGAATATGTACAGAGCTGTGAGTACCCCTTTGGCCAAATCTGCCGAACTGGAATTAGATACTGTTTTTGATATGAACGACGGTTCACTTCAAGCCCTCGACACCGTGAATTTGAATTTCACGGCCCTGAATTATCTTGCACCATTATCAAACGCAACCATCACATTAAGCATTGCTTCGCCTTTTGCCACCTTGATTTCGGGGAATGCTTTGGTAGGTGATATGGACACTTACAGTAGCTTTTCTAATGCTTCTCCCTTTCAATTTAGGGTAGAAGCAGGCGTACCTATCAATTGTGAAATTGTGCTCGATTTTACCATTTCAGATGGAAATTGGAACACCCATGTTTATCGCCCTATCAAAGTGAATAAGGATTATTTGAACATTGTAGAAAATGAAGTATGGACTTCGGTAACCAGCAGTAGCAATTGGGGATATAGCAGTTCAAACGAAGGCTTAGGCTTTCAGTTCGAGGGGGAGAATTTGCTTTTCGAAGGTGGCTTTTTCTGTGGGAAAGACACTGTTTACGTTTCAGATAATTTACGGTCTTCCTCCGGCGGACAAAATCACGATTTTGCATTATTACAACGCATAGCCCAAACTCCTGCTGCTCAAACCAATGCCGCTTTCGAGAGTGTATCGTTCTGTGCCGATACTGCCGCATCCTCGCCACTGCCCGTAAAAGTTTCACAACGCAGCAGGGCGTATTCTCAACCCGGACACACCCGTTATGTTATGTTTGACTACACCATTCATAACACTGGAAATGCTCCAATAACCAATTTCTATTCCGGCATTTTTACCGATTGGGACATTTTAAATTACAACGCCAACAGAGCCGACCAAATAGTCGATAAAAAGCTCGGTTATGGGTTTTGTTCCGAAGATATTACGCTCTATGCAGGAGTTAAAGTGTTGAGCAATGGCAATTTCTTTCATTATGCTATGGACAATTTGAGTGGCGGTAATGGAGGCGTAAATCTGTTTGATGGTTTCACGAAACTAGAAAAATATACCACACTTTCAAATAGTCGCCCACAAGCAGGACAAAACGGAACGGGTAACGACATTGCGAATGTAGTTTCCACCGGGCCTTACGCCATTCCGCCCGGCGATAGCATTCAGCTAAGTTTCGCTATTTTGGCCGGAGAAACACTCGAAGATTTGGCTAAATCTGCCGATAGTGCTCAGGCCAGATACACGGCTAATATTCTTCACACGGACTTATCGTCTGCAATGGGCAAATGTTCGACTCATTGCTTGGTATTTCCAAATCCGGTGGGCGAAGAACTCAACTTTAATACTTGCACTTCGCTGGGTGGTCATTATTACATTGTGATTGCTTCGCCCGATGGCCGACAAATAAGTCGTCAATACATAATAGCCGACAAAAATGAACAAGTAAAAGTCAATACCCAAAGCCTTAGCAAAGGAATATATATCCTAACTGTGCAATCATCGCAGAATAATTGCCGGGTTAAGTTTGTGAAGGGGAATTGAAGATTCAGTTCAGTCATCTAGCACTTCCAAGCTATTGAAACCGCCATTCTTCAAATAGCCTAAAACCTGTATTTTAAAGAGGCTTTTGTTGAAAACGGAAATTTGCAGTGTACAGGTTTAGTGCTTAATGTTACCCTGTTTCCTTCCTTCAAAAGAATCTACTTTTGCCAGAAATTAAATCCCTCGATCCGCCATCATCCCATTTATGATTTCCGATAATCTCCATCGTATTTTAAATTCCCTTCCTGCTTCGGTAAAACTTATTGCAGTTACGAAAAAACGTTCCTTACGCGAAATAGAAGAACTATACCGAAACGGTTATAATGTATTTGGAGAGAACAGAGTTCAGGATTTAGTAGAACGTTACAGCACCTTACCCAAAGATATTGAATGGCATTTAATCGGTCATTTGCAAACCAATAAGGTGAAGAATATTGCTCCCTTTGTTAGCCTTATCCATTCGGTAGATAGCCTTAAATTGCTTCAAATAATTAACAAAGAAGCTCAGAAATGCAACCGAATAATTCCCTGCCTGTTGCAGTTTTATATTGCCGATGAAGAAACAAAATTTGGACTTAGTGTGGAAGAAGCTGAAAAATTGTTGAGTTCAGAAACCTTTTCAGAAATGAAAAATATCCAAATTGTTGGGGTGATGGGCATGGCCTCAAACACCGATAATCAAACTCAAATAAAAGAAGAGTTTGTGGCTTTAGCAAGCATCTTCAATAGTTTAAAAAGCAACCACTTTCAAGATAAATCTTTCTTCAAGGAAATAAGTATGGGGATGAGCAGCGACTACCTTTTGGCCGTTGAACAAGGCTCAACCATGGTGCGGGTCGGGAGTGCTTTGTTTGAGTGAAAGTGTACCCCTTCTTAAACACAACCCACTGCCCGCTGCCCATTGCCTACTGCCTACTGCCCACTCTCCACTTTCCACTCCTTTTTATACCTTCGCCTCTGAAATTTTAATTCCATGAAATACCCTGCTATTAATTCCGCACTCTTTACAGAAAACCGCAAACGTTTCACCCAACAAATGAAACCCGGTTCGGTGGCTATTTTCAACTCCAATGATGTGATGCCACACAATGGCGATGGCCATTTTTATTTCCGTCAGAATAGCGATTTCTTTTACCTCACCGGCATCGACCAAGAAAAGTCTGTGTTGCTTCTTGCTCCCGATTGCCCAAATGAAGATTATCGCGAAGTGCTTTTCGTTATCGAAACCAACGAAACCCTTGCCACTTGGGAAGGTCATAAATACACAAAAGAAGAAGCCACAGCTGCATCGGGAATTAAAAAAGTGGTATGGACCTCGGGCTTCGATACTATCTTGCATTATGTAGTGCTTCACAGCCAGAATATTTATCTCAACCTCAACGAAAATGACCGTTCCTCGTATGCAGTTCCTTACTTCGATTTACGGTTTACTCACAAACTGAAAGATAGCTATCCGCTGCATGACTATTACCGCAGTGCTCCAATTATGGCCGAGCTTAGGGCTATAAAATCGCAACCCGAAATAGATTTACTCAGTCAGGCTATTTCCATCACCGAAAAAGCCTTCCGACGATTGCTCACCTTCGTGAAACCCGGCGTTATGGAATATGAAATTGAGGCTGAAATCATCCATGAATTTACACGAAACCGTGCCAATGGCCATGCTTACGAACCCATCATAGCATCGGGGGGTAGTGCCTGTGTGCTTCATTATATCGAAAATAACAAGCCTTGCAAAGATGGCGATTTGCTTCTGATGGACTTTGGAGCCTGCTATGCCAATTACAATGCCGACCTCACCCGTTGCATTCCTGTTAATGGGAAATTTTCGCCACGTCAGCGTGCGGTATATGATGCCGTTTTGCGAGTGCATCGTCAGGCTAAAGATTTAATGACTCCCGGCAAATCGCTTTTTGAACTGAACAAGCAAGCCGGATTTATTATGCAGGAAGAACTGCTTGGCTTAGGTTTGATTACCAAAGAAGATGTGGCAAAAGCAACGCCTGAAAAAACGGCTTTCCATAAATATTACCCCCACGGAATCGGGCATTTCCTTGGTTTAGATGTGCATGATATAGGGGATAGGTTTACCGAAATCAAGCCCGGAAATGTGTTCACCTGCGAACCTGGTATCTACATTAATGCCGAAAACTTAGGTATCAGAATTGAGAACAACTTAGTAGTAACCGCCGGAAAGCCCATTGACTTGATGGCCAATATTCCAATTGAGGCTGATGAAATTGAAGATTTAATGCAGAGTGGTAAGTAAAACGAGTCTTCCCCAAATATCTAAGAACTATAAATCCAATGCTTAGCATTGCATAATTAAATGAACTTTTCCAACAACCGCGTTTGTCAACTTTTTAATATTGAATTACCCATTGTTCAGGCCGGAATGATATGGTGCAGCGGCTGGCGATTAGCTTCCGCAGTTAGCAACTGTGGCGGATTAGGCATAATAGGAGCCGGAAGTATGTATCCCGACGTGCTGCGTGAACATTTGCAAAAATGCAAAGCCGCTACCAATAAACCTTTTGGCGTAAACGTTCCCTTGCTTTATCCGGACATAGACAAGTTGATGGATATAATTGTGGAAGAAGACGTGAAAATAGTGGTAACCTCTGCCGGAAATCCTGCTATATGGACAAAGTGGCTAAAAGAACGGGGCATAACCGTTGTGCACGTGGTAAGTAGTAGCAAGTTTGCAGCTAAAGCCGAAAAAGCCGGAGTAGATGCCATTGTAGCCGAAGGTTTTGAAGCCGGGGGGCACAACGGACGTGAAGAAACAACCACGCTTGTACTTATTCCCGGGGTTAGAAAAGCAACTACGCTGCCTCTCATAGCTGCCGGAGGAATTGGGTTAGGAAGCCAAATGCTGGCTGCTTTTGCCTTAGGTGCAGAAGGCGTGCAGATTGGAAGCCGATTTGTTACCACCGATGAATCCTCAGCACACGAAAATTTCAAGAAAGTGATAGTGAATGCTCAGGAAGGCGATACAGTGCTTACGTTGAAAGAAATTACCCCTGTTCGCTTGATTAAAAATGAGTTTTACAAAAACGTAAAAGCCTACGAAGAACGTGGGGCAAGCAAAGAAGAACTACTTGAATTGTTGGGAAGAGCCAGAGCCAAAAAAGGAATATTCCAAGGTGATGTGATGGAAGGCGAACTCGAAATCGGGCAGGTTTCTGGTTTAATTGAAAAACAAGAAACGGTTAAAGAAGTATTTGAAAATCTGCTTGCTGAATATAAAATGGCTTATGAGGGATTAAGCGGAAAGGTATAATAATCAGGTTCTATCGGCTCTGTCAGTAGCATCTGAGTTCCCTCATCATGCGGTAGCTGTATTTCACTCATTCCCATTGGGGAGTTAGGGAGGGGCTATGTTCAAAACTTTCCCTCACCAAAACCCGCTCAAACCTTTACTTTGCAACACTATCCGCAAATTTCGCTTAATGAAAAAGAATATCCTCCTTGGTTTTGCATTCTTACTGTTTTTTTCGATCCAAATCACTCACCTTTCTGCTCAGGGAATAAAGAGTTTTACACATAATCAGGCCACCTATTTAAAAGAGATGACCGATTTTATGATTCTCACCGACAAGAAAAAGACCGAGGAGTTTATGGAGAAATTCGGCCCCTTGTGGAATAGCGGAGCCTTCAGTGCCAGCCAGCAGGAGGCGATCTTCACCACCAGCGACTTAATGCTCAAAAAGCGGTTGAAAGCCTATCCTCACTTTCAAAATTACCTGTTCACCTTGATGAGCTTTGTAGAAAGTAAGCAGGGTGATGCTAGTTTCACAGCCTGGCAAAGCAGTTTAGATAAACTTTTAGGACGAAGTAGCACCAAGAAGTTTGTATCCTATCTCGAAGTGTGTAACTATCTTTTCTCAAAGAAAATACTTTACAAATCAGTATCCACCGAATGGGCAACCGACAATGGCAATTACACCTTTGCCTTCGATAGCGTACCTGTAATTAAATTCCCAAAACTCAACATTGTGTGTCGCAGTAAGGCCGATAGTTCCATAATTCTAAATACTTCGGGCGATTATTACCCTACCGAAGAAAAGTTTAGAGGCACCGGCGGAAAAGTTACTTGGAAACGTGCTGGATTACCCGAAAACCAATGCTATGCCGAGATAAAAAATTATGTTATTGATGTGTCGGGTTCCAAGTTCGTTGCTGATTCCGTAACTTTTACTAATACCGATGCCTTTTCTCGTCCTCTTTTGGGGCGATACGAAGATAAGATTTTGGCCAATGTGGACAGCAGCAGTGCTACTTATCCCCGTTTCGAGAGCTATACACGTGATTTGGAGATTAAAGATTTTTTTAAAAATATTGACTATCGGGGTGGATTTGCCCAGCACGGAGCTAAGTTCTTGGGCTATGGAAGCCGGAAGATAGAAGCCACCGTTACCATACGCCGAATGAACGACAGCACTAAGAAAGAGGAGCCTTTTTTGGTAGCTCGTGGAAAAGCATTTTTGCTCAAGAAAGATAAAATTACTTCACAGAAAGCCGCCGTTTCGGTGTATTGGAAAAAGGATAGTATATACCATCCCGGACTAGAGTTTAAGTATATAGCTGCAGAAAAAGAGGTAGCTTTGCTCAGGGGTGAAGAGGGAATGAGCAAATCACCCTTCTTTGATTCGTGGCACAAATGCGACCTCTATATTGAAGGAATTTATTGGAAAGTGGAAGAACCCCGCATGGACTTCAAAATGCTAAGCGGTGGCGATCAAGCACAAGCAAAATTTGAAAGTAGTGCGTTTTACGATAAAGCTCGGTATTCTAAATTGCAAGGCATGGACGACACTCATCCGCTCATAAAACTAAAACGTTGTGTGGATGCAAATGGCGGTGTGCGTGAGCTTGATTTAGGCGTGGTGGCTAATTGCATGAAAATGAGCGAAAGCAGCACCAAATCTTTTCTTTTGAAATTGTCGCTATTGGGTTTTTGTTCTTACGATTTAGAAAAAGATATGATAACCATCAAAGACAAAACGATGGACTATTTAATGCATAGAGTTGGAACAAAGGATTATGATGTGATTCAGTTTATATCCCAAATTGGAAAGCAAACCAACGCAACATTGAGTTTGCTGAACTTCGATTTGCAAACACGAGGAGTGTCCGAAATATTCCTGAGCGATTCGCAAAACGTATTTATTGCTCCCACCAATCAGGAAATTGTTATTAAGAAAAATAGGAACTTCACCTTCGATGGAAAAGTGCAGGCTGGAAGGCTCACTTTCTTCGGAAAGCTATACGACTTCAATTATGAAGTATTCAAACTAAACCTCAATGCCGTGGATAGCCTTCGGTTGAAAGTTCCCGGCAAAGAAAAAGACGAATTTGGAAAGCCGTTAAAGAACATCACGGTTAAAACGGTAATCCGCGATATTAAGGGTGAACTCTATATTGACGAACCCGGTAATAAATCAGGCTTAAAACCCTTCCCCAAATATCCCATATTCAAGAGTTTGAAAGAGTCTTTTGTGTATTATGATGGGAAAGGAATTCAGGGAGGAGCTTACAAAAAGGACAATTTCTATTTTAAAAATAAACCCTTCGAGATTGACTCTTTGGACAACTTCACCGCCGAAGGATTGGCTTTCCAGGGGGAGTTCAGTTCTGCCGGAATATTCAATGATTTTCAGGAAACCCTTACCTTGCAGGAAGATTACTCCTTGGGCTTCAAGAAGACAACTCCTCCGGGGGGGATGGATATGTATGGCGGCAAGGGTAAATTCACCAACGAAATTCAGATGAGCCATAAGGGTTTGAAGGGCGATGGTGAACTAAAATACCTGAACTCGGTGGCAACAAGCAACGAAATTTCCTTCTACCCCGATAGTGTAAACACACTTGCCAACACATTCACGATGACTCAGCAAGCCGGTCCGCCCGAATACCCGCAAGGCGAAGCAGAAGGCTCGGGCATACACTGGATGCCTAAAAAAGACTACATGAATATAGTGTCGGGTGAAAAACCTATTTCGCTATTCAATGGCATCAGCAAAATGAAAGGCCGAATTGTTTTAACTCCCAAAGGCTTAACCGGGAACGGGCTGATGGACTTCGACCTTGCTGAGATGGATTCCAAGAATTTCAAGTACAAGCAAAACAGTTTCTCAGCGGATACTAGCAACTTCCGTCTTACCGACCCCAACACCAAATCACCCTCCTTCACCACCACCAACCTCAAATCGAATATAGATTTTACCAAACGTTTAGGAGAGTTTAAATCGAACTCTACGGCCAGTTCGGTGAGTTTTCCTGTGAATAAATACATTTGTTTGGTGGATGAATTCAAATGGTTTATGGATAAAGGCAGTATCGACTTCTTGTCGAAAAACAAGGTTTCGGGTGGCGAAGGTGATTTAGTTGGTTCTAAGTTTATTTCGGTGGCTTCCGGTCAAGATTCGCTGTATTTTGTTTCACCAAAAGCTACATTTGACCAAAAAACCTACACTATCACCGGTCATGATGTAAAATATATAGAAAGTGCCGATGCTCAAATTTTCCCCGACAGCGGAAAGATTGTGGTGAAAGAAAATGCGGATATGCTGGAACTTCGTAAATCAAAAATCTTGGCCAACCGCACCACTAAGTTCCACAAATTGTATGATTGTAACCTGAAAATTAGCGGACGGAAACGCTACAGCGGCAACGGTAATTACGATTATGTGGACGTAGCAGGACAGAAAAAGGCTATCGCTCTGAGCAGTATTTCGGTGGATTCGGCCTTTCAAACTTATGGGGAAGGCACGGTTCAGGAAACTGAAAGTTTCACACTTAGTCCTTATTTTGGTTTCAAAGGAAAGGCTCAGCTTTATGCCAGTAAGGAATTTCTGACATTCAACGGCAGCACAAAAATCATCCAGAATTGTGAAGGCACTGGCGATAGCTGGCTTCGTTTCCAATCTGAAATTAATCCTAAAGAAATCCTTATCCCAATTGAAAAAGAACCTAAGGATGCTAATGGTAATAAAATTAGTACAGGGATAGTTTTAACAAAGGACAGCACCCACGTTTACCCAACTTTCCTGTCTAAAAAATCATCCTATTCTGATATCGACATTGTGCAGGCCGATGGCTATCTAGCTTACGATAACCCGACGAAGGAATTCAGAATATCCAACAAAGAAAAGCTGAAAGGTGCTGTGGTGCCTGGGAATATTGTTACGCTTAACGACAAGTGCATCACCAAAGGCTTTGGTAAATTGGACTTGGGTATAAATCTGAAAAGTGTGGATATTAATGCCATTGGAAACATAACCTATAATAGCAATAATGATAGCACTTTGTTGTCAGTGTTCTTGGGGATGAATTTCTTCTTTAACGAGGAAGCATTAAGGATTTTGGCCGAAAAGCTCTTCAATTCCTTCCCTCCATTGGAAGGGGTAGTTTATGGTAACGATTACGAAAAAGCCCTGATGGAACTTTCGGGTAAAGAGAAAACGACCAAGTATATGCAAGACTTAAACTTGTATGGAAATTTCAGAGGAAAAGTGCCGGAAGAACTTAAGCAAACGATGTTTATCAGCGATTTGAAATTGGTTTGGAATTCCAAGACAAGCTCATACCGCTACAAAGGCTTTATTGGGATGAGTTATATTAATGGACTGGAGGTAAACAAACAATGCTACGGAAATATTGAATTTGTGAAGAAACGTAGCGGCGATATGTGGGCAATTTATTTAGAACCCTCCGAAGGGCAATGGTATTATTTCTCGTTTAAAAATGGCCTGATGAGTGCCATAAGTAGCAACCTAGAGTTCAACAATGCTGTTCGCGACACCAAAGATGAGAAACGTAAAGGGAAGGATGGCTATGAATACAATATGGCGACCGAGCTTTCTAAGCGGAATTTCTTGAGGGGATTTGATACGAAGTAAGGCTGAGTTAGGAATTTGAATTTTATTTGGCAAGGAATTATCAACAAAATAGTCCGTCACGGCCAACGTACTTGTGATGCAACCTGCGAAGCAAGCTCTTGGATTCATTTAAAAAAAGAAGCTCTAATCCAAAAATGAAACTTGCCCCACCACAGGCGAACAGCCGTTGCTTTGCCTTAACCCAACCAAAATGGGATGTAGCGGCCATTAAACCCAAAAAGGATGCTGGTTTTTAGCTGAAATTTGTTCCCTAAAGACGGGCAACCGCGAGGGTTGCCCCTACAACTTGCTCGATTAACATTAAAGCAGGTTTTAGATCCACATAACACTCAATTTTTTCTCGGAAGGTTTAGCCGCTTCGTTCAACAAGAGCTTAAATCGCACCTTGAGTACAAGCTGGTTTTAAGCCTTATATGTTACAGGATGCCGTTCTTTTCGGTCGGGCGGTAAAGTGTCTGGGTCGGCAGTGATATGTCTTCGAAGTGCTAATGTTGTGTCTTGTTGTGGCTGTGGGTGATGAACGTTATGGTTAAACGATAAACTTACTGTGGGGCAGGGCTGTGGCAAAACGGACATATCTGTTAGGCTTTTTGGTTTGTGCGGTGGGATTGCTAAAAGCCTAAGTGATATGGCCGTGTGCGGTTGGGTATTTTGCTCTGTCCTTAGTGTAGAGTGTAAATGTGTCACTAAATTATTCGATTTCGGTGTCGATTTAGAGGAGAACCGACCTGTTTAAATCCCCTATCGCGTTGATATATTGAAAGTCCGACCCGTTCAAATCCCCTAACGAGTTGATTTATTGAAATACCGACCAATTTAAATCCCCCATTGAGTTGATTTATTGAAAGGCCGACCCGCTTAAATCCCCCATCGACCCAATTATCTCCCCTGTTGAGGCGATTAAATCCCCTGCGGACTGAATTAAATCCCCTAACGAGGCGATTTATTGGAACTCCGACCCATTTAAATGCCCCATCGACTTGATTAATTTGGCAAGCGACCTGATTATTTTTCCAGCCGAGGCGATTTATTGCCCTACCGAGGCGATTAAATGCCCCAACGAGTGAATTAAATGCCCTAAGGAGGGCTTTAAATGCCCTAACGAGTGAATAATTTGCCCCAACGAGGCGATTTATAGAAGTTGCGAGTCGATTATTTGCCCTAACGTGAGGTGTAATTGAAGTTGTGAGGCGTTTAATCCAACTTATTAGGGGTGTATTTGAAAGTGAGAGGCGTATATTTCAAATTGAGCCTTGTGTTTTTGAAAGTACGAGTTGATTTATTCGCCGTGCGACTTGATTGGCCTTACTTCACAAACAACTTCGTGTAATGGTATTCTTCGCCAACGGCAACTTGTATGTAATACATTCCTTTGGCGTTGGTGGATAAATCAAAGCCTACAACACCAGCATTTAATCCCAAACGATATACTTTTGTCCATCACCCCAATCAATACTATGCAAATTCACCAAACCCGGTTGCCGTTTTTTGCTTTCTTTGCATACATGATTAAGAAATATTTCTGGAGCTTACTAGTTGCGGTATTGCTGTATGGCTGTGGTGCAAATACCAATAAACCTGCTAAATTAGTTAAACTAAGTGCTATTGATTCTGTATCGCAACGCATAGCTGTTGAACCCAACAACCACCAACTACTTGCCGATAGAGCAAAGCTATTGATGGAGCAAAATGATTTTATGGGGGCGAAAATAGATATTGCTAAGGCTATTTATATGGATTCCACTGTAGGCAATTATTACACTGTGCTGGCCGATGTGTATATGGGGCTAAAGCAGCCTGCCGGGGCAAGGTTTGCGTTGGAAAAGTGTGTGGAAATCGACCCAAACAATGTGGAGGGTTTAAACAAATTAGCAGAATTTAATATGTTTTTAGGTGAATTTAAAGAAACGATTTCACTTGCCGACCGTGCCTTAAAAATTGACGTGCATAATGCTCACTCCTATTTTATAAAAGGTTTTGCTTTTATGGAAAGTGGAGACACCATTAAGGCTATTTCGAGTATGCAAACGGCCACCGAGCAAGACCCCGATTATTACGATGCGTATATGCAACTGGGGCTTTTATTTTCGGCAAAGCACAACACCTTGGCCGTAAATTATTTTGATAATGCCTCTAAACTTCGCCCCAATAGCACCGAGGTATATTATGGTTTGGCTATGTATTATCAGGAAAATGGCAAACCTGATAAGGCTGTGGAGGTGTATAAATTGCTCTTAAAATTAGACCCTAAATATGCCGAAGCACATTACAATATGGGGTTTATAAGTTTCAAGATAAAAAGAAATTACGAAGAGGCTATTCAGCATTTTACCAATGCAGTGGCGGCAAACCCTAAAATGGCCAAAGCTCCCTATATGCGTGGCCTTTGCTATGAAGCATTAAAGCAGCCCGATAAAGCTAAAACTCAATATGCTTATGCTTTGCAGCTTGATTCGTCTTATGCTTTAGCGGCAAAAGCTAATAAGCGGTTGCTGGGAGTAAAGTGAAAAGTTTAATTGAGTTGCAAACACTCCTATAAACTATCCGGGTTTAATATAGTGTCCTGTCTTATTTCACCAAAGTCAGCAAATTGTTATTTAACAGAGGTATTTTTAAATAAACCAGCAGAAGAATCTACTTTTTAGAAGCTGCTTTAATTTTCTTCACTTCCAATAATTCCAGCGACTTAGCATATACTTTTTTATACTCTTCAGGATGCTTGGCGTAGAATTTTATGCTGCTGTCTATTTGTGATTTTTGGGTGTGGTGCTGTTCCATTACTGCTTTGTAATAATCTTCGTATTGCGGCAACAAGCTATCAGGTTTAACAAAGGTTAGGTTGTAAGCCGCTTCCACAATGTAAAAATCGGCTTGAATAGCGGCAAGGCTATCGGGCTTAAGAATACCATTTGGAACATGAAATGAATCCTGTTTACAACTTGCAAATAGCCCAACGAATAGAATTAAAAGTAACCGATACATATTACAAACTCAATGTATATTGAATGGCTGCTGTGCGGGGTGATTCAATTTTCAGCGGACGAAGCGAATACTGTTTGTTTTCAAGATTGCTCACTACAAAAGCCACTTTTGAGCGTTTGCTAATTTGGTAGCTTACCCGAGCATCCATAACCCAAGTGCCTCGCTGATGTTCTTTACGGTAACGGGTGATGCCGGAGGGTAATATAGGGTCATTCAATTTGACAAAATTACCAGGAAACAATTCTACCATTTCGGGTTTGTCTAAATCGTAGAAAGCCTTGTCTATATTTTCTATATGGCTGTAATGTCTTGCACTGAATCCAACTGAAAATTTATCATAAGTAAATTCAATATCCAGTTTAAACTGCTGTTTAGATCGATATTTTAATACTCCTGATGAGTCGCTACTGGTAGATTTATATGACAAGGGAACAACACTGGTTTGCGTTTGGTTGCCTGCCTGTTTTCGGGTAATAGTATCGTAAGCAAAAACTTTATCGGGATTAAGAATTCTTGGGTCTAATAAAGTGTATCCGGTTAAGATAGTCATGCTAAACTTCTTTGTAAACTGCCCTTTACCAGCCAAAGAAACTTCAATTCCTCTAATTCGGGTATCGCCGGTATTTAAAAATTTAAAACCTATACCATCTTTTTGAACAGCCCCCACTTGAATATTATTGCTCCAATGCCCCAGCACATATTCCATAGCATTATGATATTCTTGCCAAAAGCCCACCACATCTAAATAACCATAGAATTTACCCACTTTCATTCCCTGTTTTACCCCAATTTCGGCATTCCAACTCGTTTCGGGCACTAATTCTGGGTTTGGAAAAATTTCCAATCCCCCTGCACTGGTAACAATATAACGCTCGGCGATTGTAGGGAAACGATAGCCCTGACCGTAACTTGCTCTCATATTGGTGGCTTTAGATAACTTGATGCTCATTCCGCCTCGCATTACGGGTTTGGTAACCACTTCTTGTTTGTTTATTTGGAAAAACTCATAGCGTAAACCCAAGGAAAAATTCATCACTTTCCAGAATTTTTTATCCAATTGGGCATACACTGCAGCATTTGTGGCCCTGTTTTCACCATTTCCATTGCCTACGTAGAGGTTTGAAGTGGAATTGGTGTGTTGCCCCATTAACCCAGCTGTCATATTCAAATCTTCTACAAATTGAAAATTCTTTTGCAGTTGATATTCGCCATAGGTAACTAAACTTTTATTGTTTTGATTATTGCTATTTGCATTATCGGCGTAATATAAACGGCTTCGCAAATAGTGTTTTGTTCCATTACTTCGGATGTAAGTTAAAAATGGATCTACATAAAATGTGGATATTTCCTGCAAAGTCATTGTACCTGGGTATGCCCTATAAATACCCGAACTGTCACTATTCCAAATAAGTGAAAAATTGGTATGGCTTCGCATAAAATTTCCGTTTAAACCATAAGCCAAGCCTTCTGTTTTCTTGCTTCGGCGGCGGAATTTAAAATTAATTCTTCCTTTTTGGTCGCTTACATCACTATTTTTGAGTGTGTCGGCAAATCCTTTATTGTTTGTTGCTGTGTCCCATGGGCCAATATAGTTATGGTCGTATTGAAAATTCCCTCCAACTACAATATCCCACTGTTTCACCCGCTGTGAATGAAAGAAGTTAATCCCCGAAAAATTGGCCACACCATTCCACCATTTTTTACCATTGGCTTTTTTTGTATTCATGCCAAAGAAATTGCCAAACTTTTCTGCTCCACTCATCGAGTCGCCGGGGGCAGAGTAAAATCCGCTGTACATGTTTATTTTTGTTTCCGGTTTTTCTTTAGGATAGGCGGTGCGAATATTTATTACTCCACTTAAAGCCCCAGAACCAAACAGCACCGAGGAAGCTCCTTTTACAACCTCTATTTGTTCTAAATTTTCCACCGGAATAAATGCCCATTCAGCCTTGCCTGCATCGCCCAAAAGCATAGGTAAATCGTCCACATATACTCCAACCCGCGTGCCTACCCCAAATGTAAAACCACTGCCCCCGCGTATTTGGGGTTCGCTGTCGTAAACCGTTAAACCGGGTGTTTGCTCCAAGGCAGTAGAAATATTACGGGTATTTTTGTTTTCTACCAGCGAAGGTTTTATTATTTCCATCGAAACTGTAATCTCTGCAATTTTTTGTGTGAACTTCCCTGCGGAAACTACCACTTCACCTAATTCTTCCGCTGCTGTTTTTAGTTTAACATCAATCACAGTGGCTATTTCAGCACTTACATTTAATTTGAAAGTATCGGGAATCATTCCGGTATAGGAAATAACAATTTGCTGAATTCCAATAGATGTTTTTAATTCAAATTTCCCATCAATATCTGTAGTAGTTCCGTTTGATTTATCAACAAGATTATATACGTTTGCTCCTATTAAGGTTTCTTTAGTTACGGCATCAGCTATGGTGCCTTTGATTATTCCTGTTTGAGAAAAAAGTGGCTGAAATAAGGCCAATAGGGCTATAACTGAAAATATTCCTTTCATTCAAATTTGAATTTTAACGAAGTAAAAGTAGGTGGAGGTGCTTTCAAAAAGCAAAACCCCCAGGATGTGTTATCAAAATCGTGGGGGTTTAATTTAAGTGGCTAACTATCGTTTGATAATTATATGTCCGCTTGTAGATTTGCCGCTTGCAGTTTCAATATTGTATAAATAGGTGGCTTCGGGAAGCGAAGTTATGTCAAGCGTTGTTTCCTTGCTGTCGATAAGTTTACGTTTAACCAATTTCCCTGCCATATCTGTAAATGTTATGGTGGCTGATTCTGATTCGTTATATGTCAACACAATTTTATCGCTCGAAGGGTTGGGATAAAGGCTGAAATTTACATTAGCCACTTCATTAATAGAAACCGGATTGTAGATAAAACGGGCATCATCAACATACATTAAACTATTGGGAATTGGTGTAAAACCTGAACTACAGTTGATAATTGCTCTAAGCTTTGCCGGACTTTCCGATGAAAAATAAACTATTGGAGCTTTAAAAAGTGTATATATTGAAACTGCAGTTGTAACATTAAAACGACCTCGGCCAATTGTATCAGATGCGTTTGCGTTAAGCAATAAAATTTCAATATATCCAGTATCAGTAGCGGCTGGAGTATATTTAATCCAAGCCTCAATACTGTCGGGACGAGAAACAAATGTCATTCCACCTTCAATAACATAAGAAGTGGTATTAATTGTTCCGGTGGTAACCATCCCTTGTATTTCCGCAGGAAAAGGCGACGGCAATCCGGAAGCAAAGGTTTGTAAAGCTAAAGCCGCACTTCCTGAATGCACATCGCTAGGGCTGGTGGCTTTTATGCAGGTTTCTATTTGAAGCGTTGTAACTGTAGATTGATTTAGCGATTGAAATTGGTCTGGATGTGCCGAAGTATTTCCGCCTCCGTAAACTGTCCAATTTTCAAAGCCTCCATTTGGAAATGGCTCTTGTGATTGGGCTGATACTGACAGTGTAAACACCGATACAGCCATAGAAAGTATTGTTCTTTTCATTGATTTTTCTTGTGGTTAATGCCGCAAAAGTATATCTTTTTGCTTACTTGAAAAGGATAATTAATGTCAATGAAAATTCAGGAAGGCCAATAATTTGGAACTCCGAAACCTTAATTGCAAAACAATTTGCATAATTCAATTCCCTTACTACTTTTGCCGCCCTTTTTCAAAAACAGAACAGAATATAATTAATCACTTAAAATCAGACAATTAGAAATGGATACATTGTTTTATGCAGTACCGGCCTTTGGAGTAATAGCCCTCCTTTACACCTTTATCAAGTTTAACTGGGTAGTAAAACAGGATGCAGGTAACGAGAGAATGAAAGAAATTAGCGATTATATCGCTGAAGGAGCAATGGCTTTTTTGAAAGCCGAATACAAAGTTTTAGGATATTTCGTAGCCATTGCCGCATTGCTTTTAGCAATTATGGGCTACAGCGATGAAAAATCGCACTGGTCAATTTCTTTGGCTTTTATTGTTGGGGCTTTCTTCAGTGCTTTGGCAGGATTCATCGGAATGAAAGTAGCTACTAAAGCTAACGTGCGTACAACAAACGCTGCCCGTACATCCTTATCTAAAGCCCTCAATGTATCATTCACCGGCGGAAGCGTAATGGGAATGGGTGTTGCCGGATTAGCGGTATTAGGTTTAGGAAGTGTTTTCTTAGTATTGAAAGCTGTTTTCGCACCCGATGCAGCAGCCGACAGCGAAGGAATGGCTCGTGCTATTGAGGTTTTAACTGGATTTTCTCTAGGTGCTGAATCTATTGCTTTGTTTGCCCGTGTGGGTGGCGGTATTTATACCAAAGCCGCCGACGTAGGAGCCGACTTAGTAGGTAAAGTAGAAGCCGGAATCCCGGAAGATGACCCCCGCAACCCTGCAACTATTGCCGACAACGTAGGTGATAACGTAGGCGATGTGGCCGGAATGGGTGCCGACTTGTTTGGCAGTTATGTAGCCACAGTGTTAGCTACAATGGTATTGGGTCGCGAAACTATTTCTGTAGATAACTACGGTGGTCTTGCTCCAATTCTTTTACCGATGTTAATCGCCGGTATAGGAATTATCTTCTCTATGATTGGAACTTTATTTGTTCGGGTATCAGATGCTGGAGAAGCTACTACCGATAAAGTACAGAAAGCCCTTAACATGGGAAACTATGGTTCAATTGTACTTACAGCAATCGGATGCTTCTTTTTAGTAAAATTCCTTTTACCTGCAAGCATGATCCTGCGTGGATTTGAATTCACACCAAATGGAGTTTTTGGTGCTATCGTAGTTGGATTAGTTGTTGGTACTTTAATGAGTATGATTACCGAATATTATACTGCTATGGGTAAACGCCCGGTGCAAAGTATCATTCGTCAATCAGCCACAGGTGCTGCTACTAATATTATTGGTGGACTTTCTGTTGGGATGGAATCAACTGCTGCTCCTATTATCGTATTGGCTGGTGGTATCTATGGTTCTTACTTATGTGCCGGACTTTACGGTGTAGCTATCGCTGCTGCCGGAATGATGGCCACCACAGCAATGCAATTGGCTATTGATGCATTTGGCCCTATTGCTGACAATGCTGGTGGTATTGCCGAAATGTGCAAATTGCCTAAAGAAGTTCGTGAGAAAACAGACATCTTAGATGCCGTAGGAAACACTACTGCCGCCACAGGAAAAGGATTTGCCATTGCTTCTGCGGCTCTTACTGCTTTAGCTTTGTTTGCAGCCTTCGTAGGGATTGCCGGAATTGACGGGATTGATATTTACAAAGCTGATGTATTGGCTGGATTGTTCGTAGGAGGTATGATTCCTTTCTTGTTCTCTTCCTTCGCTATTGCAGCTGTAGGACGTGCAGCAATGGCCATGGTAGAAGAAGTTCGCCGTCAGTTCCGCGAAATACCCGGTATTATGGAAGGAACCGGTAAACCTGAATACGATAAGTGTGTCGCAATCTCTACCGAAGCCTCTATCCGAGAGATGATGATTCCCGGTGCAATTGCTATCTCTATGCCTATAATCATTGGTTTTGCTTTTGGCCCTGAAGTATTGGGTGGATTCTTAGCTGGTGCTACTGTTTGCGGAGTTCTTATTGGGATGTTCCAAAACAATGCAGGTGGTGCCTGGGATAATGCCAAAAAATCATTTGAAAAAGGTGTTGAAATCAATGGAGAGATATTCTACAAAAAATCTGAACCACATAAAGCCTCCGTAACTGGTGATACAGTTGGAGACCCTTTCAAAGATACTTCCGGCCCTTCGATGAATATCTTAATTAAATTGATGTCTATCGTAGCGTTAGTGATTGCTCCAACCTTGGCTCACATCTATCACGACAAAATCCAAAACGATAGAAACCATAAATTAGAGTTGATGAATGAAGCCAGCATGGGCGGTGAAATGGAAACCGGTAAAGCATGTTGCCACGCTGGAGCTATGGATTCAACAGCAGTTGCAGGATGCTGCAAATCAGGCAAACCTAGTGACTGCACAATGGTTTGCACTGGCGATTCTGCTAAGTGTGCTGAAATGTTAAAAAATTGCCCTACAGATTCCTGTCGTGCAGCTTGCAAAGCCAAATGCGATGCTAAAATGCACGAGAAAAGCGGACACTAATTCGTTTCTTTAAGTTCAATAAAAAAGCGAAATCAAACCGATTTCGCTTTTTTATTGCTTTGATTAACAATGTCCGGTATTCGGGAAAGGAGAAGAAGTGTTACACAGCTCTCAAAAAGACCATAATTTCAATTTCCTTTTACATTTTCCGAAATCCTAATCATCACCAAACTGGAATAAAACCAATTTGTGTTCATTATTCCTAAAAGCATCAAAAACGATTTTATTTGGGGCTATTTGAAAAGGTTTGTTAGGGTTTATAGTTTTATCGATTTCTCCAATATCGAATAGGTTTTGACGATACATATTTCCTTCCTTGTCGAGCCGGATGGCTGTAAGCATCCCCTTGTAATTATTTGTGTACATAGCTGGTCCATCATCGATATATAAATTCATATTCTTTGAATTGTCATTAAATAGGAAGTAATGATTTCCCTTATAATAATTGTAGCAATACGACATCAGGTTTGGGGAATACGCCCCTTCTTGTTCTTTTGGTATTTTTCCAGCCCAAATCATTTTTCCAGTTGAGTCGAGATAGGTAACATAAATATCAAGGCAATTAAGCGTTCCATTATTAAAATAGTTGCCCGATAAATGGTCAAATGTAGCATCAATAGATTCTTCTGCTAAGAAGGTAAAGGTTCCGTCATCGTTTTCATATAAATCAAATGACCTGAAATTTATGCCCGCATCTTCTCCAATCATTTTTTTATGATCCATCTGCTTCGTGGTTTTCGATGACTCAAATAACATTCTCAACCCTTCGGGTGGTGTATTTTCAATAAAGTCTGTAAAAACTCCATTTACAAATTCGGCAGAACCAATTCCGCATATTCCTTTAGCCCTGTTAGAATATATAGCAAACAATTGAAGATTGCCTCGTTTATTTTGCAGAAGTTGAATGTAATGCAAATAGGTGTTATTGAAATTCAAATTTATTGGAATAGATTCAATAGTATCTAATCCAATTCTAAATAATTCATAGTTCAATACTTCAGTATATTTATTCCTCTCAGTTTCAATTTTCAGTTTCCTTTCTAAAATGAGATAAACATTACCTTCCTTGTCAAATCTATACTCATAATCTTTAATTTCATTTTCAGGAAATGGCATCTCCATTTCTTTTCTCCACAATAGATTAAGCTTTTTATCAAACAAGTTCAATTCAGCAAGTGATGTGTTTCCGTCTTTGGTTTTTATTTTCAATTTCTTGTTGTAGGTAACCAAAAGTAAATCGTTGTCATTGTTTTTATGAAAATTAAACCACCCTGACTCAGGTTCATATTTACCCAAATGCTTATCAATTTCCATTATACTTTTCTTTTCCAATTCACTTTGAAAGAGCTCTGTGCTAATACGTTCAGCAAAGAGTCTGTCCGTCTTCTCAGATTTTATCCATTTTGAATGAAAGAAATAGTCTTCTCCACCAATGTTCAGAAAATCTTGAAATCTATGTTCTCTTGTGAATTTTTTCGAGACCTTCAAAGTATCCTTCTTTTTAGTTTTAAAAGAATTGTCAAATTGAGTAAAAAGGACATAATCATTAGAGCTAAAGTTTATTAATTTCTCTTTGCTCAGGTTAAGGTAGTATAGCTTATTGCTTTTATCTTTGTAAAAATACAGGTCTTCAAATCCATTAGGTATTTCAATATCAGGCCCCCAAATCACTTTTACATTCCTATTTGAAGCGGTCGGTTTTTCTTGAGCAAAAGCCCAAGTTGTATTCAAGAGAATTATATAAGTAACGATAAAAAAACGATTCATTGGGCAGAGAATAGTTTGACTAATTAATGTCCACAATGATAAATGTAATTTCTCTTGATTTTGTAAGACTCATGTCCCATGTCTCCAATCCCAAGTCTAAAACCTAGCTCCTCACAATCTTCCCATCGCTCATTTCAATTATGCGGTGGCTCTTTTCGGCAAACTCGTTGTCGTGGGTAACGGCAATTATGGTTTGGCCTTTTGAAGTGAGTTCCATAAATATATCAAACACCTTTATGGAGTTGGCTTTATCTAAGTTTCCGGTAGGTTCATCGGCCATGATTATGGCCGGGTTGTTTACCAAAGCACGGGCAATTGCCACCCGTTGTTGCTGTCCACCCGAAAGTTTGCTCGACATTTTAAGTGCATAATCTTCCATACCAACCAAGCGGAGTTTCTCCATAGCCGTATTTTCTATTTCCTCCTTGCTAAAACGGCCTAATTTCATTGCAGGAAGCATCACATTCTTTAAAGCTGAAAACTCGGGAAGCAGATAATGAAACTGAAACACAAAGCCCAGATTTTGATTACGGAAACGAGCCAGTTCGTTTTGCGATTTTCCGGTGAGTAGCTGTCCGTTTATCTCCAATTGCCCTTCATAGTCGGTATCCATGGACGAAAGGATATAGAGCAATGTGCTTTTTCCGCAGCCCGATTTCCCAACAATAGAAAGAAACGTTCCTTTATCTACAGTAAAGTTCAAACCCTTCAAAACCTGAAAGTCTTCAGGCTCGTGGAAGTATTTAATGATGTTTGTTGCTTTTAAGACCATTGCTTTTACCCTCTGATTATTGCTACCGGGTCAATCTTAGATGCTTTTAACGCAGGAAAATAACCCGCAAACAGGGTGGTTACAAACCCAAAGAAAACGCCCGCCACATAAAACCGTGGGTCGAAATTAACCGGGAATGTGGTAATCTTTAGGAATCCAGCTTCGGGAAACGGTGTTTGTGAAATAAGGTAGCTAAAAAAATATCCGATGCTGATGCCCAGTAAGCCACCCAGAATACCAATGATAACCGATTGCATAAGAAAGGTGGCAATGATGTCTTTTCCTTCAAATCCCATAGCTTTCAAGATGGCTATATCCTTAATTTTATTGAGAATATGCATATTCATGATATTATAAATACCAAAACCCGCCACTACCAATAGTGTAATCGAAACTACCGCCGTCATCACATACCGGATTTGGTCGCCGGCAAAAAAGGCTGCATTGGCGGTTTCCCAATCTTCGGTTTTAAAGCCAAACATCCGGTTCAGCTCAGCAGCCATCACCTTCGATTTTTGATAATCTTTTAGTTTTATATGAATATCAGTAATGTAACTTGGATCTTTCTGTAAGATTTTCTGAACGGTGGCTATTGATGCATAACTCTTAGTATCGTCCACGGTGGCGATTCCAAAGCTGAAAATCCCCACCACTTTCAGCAACAGTGTATTTCCATAAGGTGTGGTGATACTAATTCTGTCACCTGTTTTAGCATTGATTTTTTTTGCAAGTCCACTACCGATGATGATGCCTTCGGGATTAAAAAGCAGTCCTTCAATATTCCCATCTTCCATTTTAGACTTTAGATTGTAAAGAGCATTTTCCTTCACAATATCAGTTCCTGAAATGGTTCCTGAAACCTGAATGGGACCATTGTTATAAAAAACCTGAGTGCCTACCTGCGGTGAAACACCCAATACTTCAGGCATTTTCTCAATTATTCGTACCAATTTCATCCCCTTGTCGATGTTTGGCAACTCGTTCTTTGGGCGTTGATGATACACCACATTCATACCTTTCTGATTTGGGGCTTTGGTGGCCGCCATTTCATCCAAAATAGTTAGCCTGTCTGTTTTGATTGGATTGTAAATGCGGATATGGGGCGAATTATCGAGAGCCAAATCGTTCAGAAACTTGTTTACGCCCGTCATAAAACTTATCATAACCAAAAACATAGAAATGCCAAAAGTTACACCCAGCATAGCAACAATGCTTTGCTTTTTACGAGCCAACAGATGGGTGATGGCAATATCGAGAGAGAGTTTAAGGGTCATTGCCGTTTGCTTATTTTCCTTTCTTCACAACTATTTCGGTGTTGGCATCCACGCCGCTCAAAACCTGAACCTTTTCCATATCCTCGGCTCCCCGGGTTATTTTCACTTTGGTTTCTTTACCTTCCTTCATCACCAGTAAAGTGTCGCCGGGAAGCAGCAGTTTCTTTGGTATTGTAAGCACTTTATCAAATTCATTCACCACAATATTGGCTTCGAGGTTAAGTCCGTAAATCTTCACAGGCGGTATATCTTCAAAAATGGCATCCACCCTGAACGCTTGCTCCACTTTATTTAGTTTCGGATAAATTTTGCTTACCCGTGCTTTATACACTTTACCTGGAAATGCATCGAGTGAAATATAAGCTAATTGACCAATTTTCAACTTCTCAAAATCGCTTTCATCCACACTCAGCCTTGCCAAAAAATTATTTCTATCGCCCACCAAGGCCATAGCTTCATTAGGTTTTACGGCATCGCCAATTTGCTTGTAAATTTCAAAAACCATCCCGTTCAGGAAACTTTTAACTTGTTCGTCGCCCTGCTGAATACTGCTTACTTTATAGTTGCTCTCGGCTTGTTGTAATTCAAGAAAGGTGCTGTTCTTTAGTTTTGAATACTGTTCACGCAGGGCATTAAAGTCATTTCTGGAGGAATTATACAGGAGCTCTATCCGCTCCATCTCCGATTTAGAAATGGCATTTTGAGCGAAAAGGTTTTTGTAACGGCTCCATTGCAGGCTATCGTTTGCCAGCTTGCTTTTTGAAGTTTGGGTGCGATACTTCAATTCCATAAATACCGGGGAGTTTTCGCTCAGGTTCTCTTTGGTAGTTTTGTAGATATTAGCAACTGCTTGCTGCTGTGCATCGCGGCTGTGATTGGCAAGCCTAAACAAAGTCTGTCCTATTTTTATCGAATCGCCTTCCACAAGCAGGGCATCAGTAAGATAGCCGTCAATATTGGAAAATACCCGATATTCGTGTTGCGGAAAAAGGCTTCCCGATGCGTAAACGGCCACCGTAAGCGATTCGGTTTGGGGATGAATGGTTTCGGTATTTGATTTGCAGCCTGTGATGAGGGTTAATAGCACACAGAGTACGATTATATTACTGACTTTCACTGTTTGTTTCATTGGTTTAAATTCTATTTCCCCGAAAAGTAATTCCTTTAAAATTTTTACTTCACAAAAATAGGTCGGATTTTGAAGAAATTAAAAATGAATGTCTCAAAAAATAGATTACTTATATAGGAAATACTATTTAAGTAGTGTTTTGTTGACAAACACTCCCATCTGTTAGGATTCAATTCCTTTTCTATCTTTCCACCCTAAAATTATTTGATGAAAAATCTCCTTCTGCTTCTGGTTTTGAGTTTGATGGCGAAAAGCTCTTACGCTCAATCGGCATGGGTAACTAAACCATTATCGGAAGCATTGCAAAATACCAACATCCTATTAAAGGTGAATATTGTGATGAATAGCAAGGTAAATATAGATTCGTTGCAAAACGAATTTCATAAGAACCACACTTCCTTAGATAATCGAGCAAAAACTACCATCCGGCTTTTGATGGATAAAGCCACCAAATCGCAGAAAAATATTTTAGTTTATTTGAACAATGAGGCTCAAAACGCTGGAGAAGTAAGCGAGGTTAAGCCGTTGTGGATATGTAATATAATAACTGCTCAGATTTCTGCCGATGTTATTAAAAATCTAGCTCATTTTGATGAAATAGAACACATTGAATTATCCGCCGAACAAACCGTTTTGCCTGTAAATCCCATGAAAGGCAGTGGCGATGTTGCAAAATCGGTAGGCGGCGTTGAACCCGGCATTCAGGCCATTCATTCCCCTGCACTTTGGGCAATGGGCTATACGGGTCATGGACGGTTGATGTACAGCGTGGATACAGGTTGCTGGCCAACTCACCCCGCAATTGGCAGCCGTTTTAAAGGGAATTTCTATCCTCTTTCACAAACGTGGTGTGCTTTTGATTTGCCAACTCCCGGCGACAAAAGCCATAGCCACGGCACTCATATTTTAGGTACAACTCTGGGGCTTGACCAAAACACCCATGATACCATTGGCTCTGCCTTCAATGCATATTGGATAGCATCCGATCCCATAGTGCAGGATTTAGCCGATGTAAAACCATTAACCGAAATAATGTCGGCCTTTCAATGGGCTTTTAATCCCGATGGCGATACCTCTACCACAACCGATATTCCCGATGCTATAAACAATTCTTGGGGATTAGCCATTACACCCGGCATTGATTCGCTATGCCATAGCAACATAATGGATATGCTTAACGCAACCGAAGCCGTAGGCATTGCCGCCATTTTTGCTGCCGGAAACGAAGGCCCAGGCGACACCACCGTTGGCCGCCCGGCGTTTTTAGTTAATTCGCTGGTTAATAATTTTGCTGTAGGAGCTTTAAATGCAGCCAGCCCAACACTCACAATTGCCAGCTTTTCGAGTCGTGGGCCAAGTGTTTGTGGCGGCTCAGGTTCATTGTTGATTAAGCCCGAAGTATCTGCACCCGGTGTAAACGTAAGGTCAAGTGTGGGATTCAATTCTTATGATTTTTATGATGGTACTTCTATGGCATCGCCCCACGTTACCGGAGCAGTTTTATTGTTGAAAGAAGCCTTCCCATATTTGCCCGGCGAAGAGATAAAGCTGGCACTCTATTATTCAGCCATCGACTTAGGCGACCCAGGAGAAGATAACATATATGGAATGGGTATAATTGATGTGGAAGCAGCATTTAACTATTTAGCCCAAACACATATCCCTGTTCCTCCCGCAATCAGAAGATACGATTTAGCTGTGGAGCAAATTGTTTCTCCTGTTTCGGGTTCGCTGAGCTGCCAAACATCCATTAGCCCGATAATCACCCTTAATAACGCTGGTGATAGCACACTTACTTCAGCTAAAATTTATTATAGATTTGATAACGAATCCGAAATGCTTTTTAATTGGGAAGGAAATTTAATTGCCGGACAAACTGTTCAAGTAACCCTCCCAGCCATTCAGCATAATACACTAGGTGGTTCTGAGTTTCTTATAAGAACTGAATTGACCAATACAGCACTTACTGAATATGATTTAATAAACAATCGCAGAGTTTCCAGAATCACATTTCTCACAACTGAAATCCTTCCATTTGCCGAAGACTTTGAGTCAGGAATAGACCCGCATATTTGGAATATAAACAATCCCAATATGGATAAAACCTGGGATACTTTGGCTACATCTGGGCTTCCCTTCAGTGGGGTTTCTGCTTATATGAACTTCGGTCCTAATATTCCCGCTGGTGAGGTAGATGAATTAATAAGTCCTTTATTTTTCTTAACTGGTAACGACTCGCTAAGTCTTACTTTCGATATGGCTTATAAAGTTAAGAGTACCGTATACCGTGATTCATTGAAAGTCTTTATAAGCACGGACTGTGGAATTACATTTCCTCACCTAATCTATTCCAAATGCTGTGATTCTTTAGCCACCACCTCCGGCCACACTGCTAATTTTCTACCAAGCCTGCCCGAACATTGGCGAACCGAAAACATAAGTTTATCACAATTTGAAGGGGAGGATAAAATCATAATCAAGTTTTGGGCTAAGAGCAAAATGGGCAATAACCTCGCTCTTGATAATATTCAGATTTATAATGGGGTTCGCCCGGTTAGCCTTCCCGAATTACAGCCGATTAAACCACTGTTGTTTCCTAATCCAGCCGAAGATTTGGTGGAAGTTTCCTTAGGGAATTCACGGGAAATGGTGAAAAGTTTTAGACTTTATTCCATTGATGGAAAATTAGTTTCTATTTCCAATACTAATAAACTTAACGTTTCAGCAATTCCGCAAGGACTTTATTTTGCAGAAATTGAAACGGAAAGCCAAAAGGTTAATGTAAAATTGGTGATTAAAAGGCAATAGCCTTCCAATTATTAAGTGTAGCCCAATGTCCTCTCTCAAAATCGGAATAGTAGAAGACGATATGCTCATAGCCGAGAGCATAGTTATAGCCTTGGAAAATATTGGCTATATACCCTCAGAACCTGCATCAAACTTTGCAGATGCCCAGAAAATGATTAAAAGCGAATTGCCCGATTTGTTGCTTTTAGATGTTATGCTTGGTGAGGGAAAAGACGGAATAGAGGTAGCTGAATGGGTGAATAAAGAAATCGGAATCCCATTCATATTCCTTACAGGAAACAGTGATAAGGCTACTATTGAAAGGGCAAAGAAGGTAAACCCGGCAGCCTATTTAGTAAAACCATTCGATGAAGAAGGTTTATATTCTTCCATAGAAATAGCCTTCAACAGCTTTAATCTTGGCAAAGAATCAAAAACCCAAACACCCAAACCTACCGTCCGCAATTTTGTATTTGTGAAGAAAGGCGAAATATTCTTCAAAGTGGAATCAAAAGAGATACTTTTTCTGGTAACCGATAACGTGTATATCACCATCACCACCAGCGATAAACAGTATTTAGTCCGTTCAAAACTGCAAGATTTTATAGATGGTTTCCCTCACGATACATTTATTCAAACGCATCGCAGTTATGCCATAAACATTAATCATCTTCAAGCTATTGATACCGATAATTTAATTGTTGGGGGAATAGAAATACCGATACAAAAAGCGTATCGTCAGGAATTGTTAGAGAAATTTCAATCCTATAAGTGAAAAGGACGTGAAGCTTCAAAACCCTATTCTACAATAATTTTTTTAGAATAACTTTCGCTTCCCGAATTAGTTTTTAGAATATAAACACCGGGAGCAAACTTCAAATTATTGAAGGTAATCTTTTGTAATTGCTCGGAAGTTACCGTTGCTAAATAACTGTAAATTACCCGTCCCGATAAATCCTGCACTTGAATTTCAACAGCACTTTCTTTCAAAAAGCCTAACAATTCCACATTAAACGTTCCTTCCTTTACAGGATTTGGGAAAACATTAATGCCTGTGTTAATCAGAGTTTTATTAAATTGAACAGGTTTAAGCTCCGAATAATCCACTTTACCGTCAAGGTCAGTAGCTTTTAAACGGTAATAGCTTAATCCTTCATAAGGTAAATTGTCGGTAGTGTTGTAGCTTTTATAGTTGTTGCTAAATCCAGCAGCCTTTACGGTTGCCACATCTTGAAACGTGCTTCCATCAACAGTTTTTTCAATCGTGAAATAATCCGAATTCACTTCCGAGGCAGTAGTCCAAGTTAAATCTACACTGCTTGAATTTGGTTTGGCATCAAAAGATAATAGTTCAATTGGTAAGGGATGATCTTGGTCAGAAAGCACCCACGAATCAAAATAGTCTGCATTATTTGCCATAAAAATCGAAACGGTCTTGGTGGTAGTATTTGCAGTTGGGCTATATAACCAATCTCCCCACGATTCTCTACCTGTATTAAAACGCTGAGCCGCTAATCTGTTTTCAGTAATTGTGGCATCCAATTCGGACATCAAATATTTGAAAGTTAGCCAACCTTTTGGGCGAGTGGAATAGCTATTTTGTTCAACTATATAGTAACGGTTTGCCACTTTAGCCGAACCATCTGCACCACCTGCATCGAATTGAGTTACGCCCGATGCCCAAGGTTTATTGTTTGGAGTGGTGCCATAAGTAGAGAAATTAATTTGTCCGCCAGCATTTCCAGCAACGGTAACATCATAGGTTAAACGAACATCAGCACCTGTTGCAGTAATGAAGGGGACTGTGTAAACCCCACTTGTGTTGGTGATTATCCATTTAACGTATCCGTAACCTAAACCGGGAGTGCCTCCAAGTACATTTACATCAGTTGAGGCGGTTTCGGCAAAAATACCAGTACCCGAAGCAAAAGTAATTGCACTGGCAGCAGGGTTATTCAGGGTGAATGCTTTTGAATTAAGGTTAACAGCTCCGGCGGTAAGTATCAAACCGCCTTTAGCAACTGCATCCGTTGCAAGCCGTAAATATTTGCTTGGTGTAGTGCCAGCTGTTTTATCCACTTCAACATTATAATAGGTAGATGTGGCTGCTGATGTAAGCACAGACTGTGTTGTTACTTCAAATAAAACCTTTGATGCTACTCCTGTAGTGCCTGTTTCTGCATTTACCACCGAAGTAGAAACCTCAGTCCAATCTTTACCAACACGAATTACCCCTTCAATGGTAACTGTTTGAGCCGATGCTAATGAAGCTATCAGGCTAAAACAGAAGGTGTAATATTTGTGCAAGGTATTCATAAAAATAAAGTCAATTTAGACTAACTGGCTTATATTGTTGGCAAAGTTAAGCAATATGTAGTTAAATAGACTAATCGTATCGTTGAACGCAAATGAGAGGCAAATGTTCTGAAATTTTGAACAGATTCGATAAACAGCAGATATTTATTAAGAAATAAGGTTTAAAAATAAATCTATATAATTGGTTTTATATGGCTGTATGTTGAGTAATGAGATTCATATTTAGCCATTTTATACTGAAACCGAAACGTACCTATATCGGCTATATGTGCTGATTTATAATAATTAGCACTACAAATTAGATTTGATTACTGGCAATATTATTTCAGTCCCACTTTCTATTTCATATCCTGTATCGGGGGTAGTTATTTGCTGGAAATAATCTTTATCTCCTGTTGAGAATGCGATACGAATTTTGTGTCCCTTTTTAAATTGATACGAAACCGGGAACATATCGAAGCTAATATTTTCGGCAACATCCGGTTTCATCGGCATTGCATCCTTCCGTGCGAAACTGTGATAAGGGGCTGCATCTATATAATTAACCGGTTCGGTATAAAGTTTGTGATGAATCAAGCGTATATGGCCTTCAGACACATAAAATACATGGCCTTTTTCGTCCACATCAAGTAAGTAGGCAAATATTGCACCATCGGGCTTGGTTGACTTCATTTTTATGGAGATAGCCGGGTGTCCGGTTACTTCGGTATTTTCGTTCAGTGGCGATGAGGTGAAACTAAGCGTGCTGCTTTCCCATGCAGCTAAACTAGGGAAAGTGTCGGGGACATGAAAAAAGCCTAAGCTCCATCGGGAATACTTTCCGCTTCCAAAAGCTGTGTCTGCCTTCAGCGAATAAGGACTATGTTGGGTGCGTGTGTTTGGGCTAAGTTTACCACCATTTCCAGTGAAGAAAGAAATCTTAGCTGTGCTTTTGGGAGGCCATGTGTCAGAGGTTTTCCATTTTTCTTCGCCAATAGTATAGTATTTCACTTTGGGTTCGGTGTCAATTCCGGTTTTGATTCCTTTTAAATGGAAATCGAAAAACGACATTACATCGGCAATATGGTTGTATTGCGATTTTGCTAAACTGAAATGACTGATATTTGAAACGCCACCGTGGTTCCAAGGGCCAATGGTTAGTTTATTGGCAGAGTTTGTGAAATTCATAAACTGGCGAACACCGCCACGGGTAAAGCCTAAATCCCACCATCCTGTGTAAGAATAAACTGGAATGCTTGCAGTATTTATATCTTTATAGGACAGGTGCGGACTTTTAAAAACTTCTCGCGGAAAGCGGTTATTCTTAGAGACTGCATCGTCCATATATTCCAACAAATCGCCGGCAGTATTTTGATAGAAATTCTGTTTATGTTCTTTAAAAGCTTTCCTACGAAGGGCGTAGCCATTAAAACCAACTTTGCCAACGCCGCTAACCATCATATTAATCCAGAAGCTTTTTCGATTGGCAGGAAGTTCGCCTTGATCCATTTTTTGGCATACGTTATTCCAGCCTACTATAAACTTTTCGGCAAATATTCCGCCGGGCATTCCCACATCATCGTACAAATCGAAGGGGGTAAACAAGGGGGCAACTGCTTTAATAGCAGGATGCTTGTTCATCATCAGATACTCGGCAGTTATACCTATATAAGATACTCCTGTGGAACCAATTTTGCCGTCGCTCCATGATTGGGTTGTTATCCAATCAGCAATTTCAGCACCATCCTTTATTTCATTGGTGTCGGGCATAGAGAGGCTGCGAGTGCCAAAAGAGGCTCCCGTACCTCTTACGTCCACACAAACTAAGGCATAGCCGTTATGAATGAACTCTTTTAAATCAAAATTGGGAGTGCTTGGGATAACCCTTACCAGCTTTCCCAATATGGGGCCGCGAAGTTGTACCGATCTGAAATAACGGGTTTGGTATAATATGGTGGGAAGCTTCGCCCCTTTTTTTATCCCTTTGGGTAGATATACATCTACAGCCAACCGGACTCCATCACGCATTGGGATATAATGGCTCTTTTTGCTGAAATGTTTAAATTGCTTATTCTGCTTATAATCGTAACTGCCCTTCAATGCATCGGTGGGTTTTGTTTGCGAAAACGAATGGATGCTATTCGTTACCAATAGCAGTAAAATCAGGGAAAGTAGGCGAGCCATTTTTTTGCGGCGGCGAAATTATAGCAATAAATTGGAGTGGAGTAAAATTAGTTTTTTGGAAGCATATAGGTAATTGGCCTAACAAATATATTTGTTAAGCATATTGTTTCTTTTGGTTTGATGCAATATAGTATAGAAGGCCGGAGGCCTGTGATACCAAGCGGAGAAGAAGCTCCGCTTAGCAAGGAAAAGGACATAAAAAAAGCGAAGTGTTGGCTTCGCTTTTTTTTGTTTTTAGGAGAGGGTTACAAGATTGTGATTTCGATGGTAACGGGGCTTGTGCCTGTGTTTGCGAAGCTAAGGTAGGGCTTGAAGCTTGCGATGGGAATGTTAGGGATGGTCATGTTTTGATTACTGTTGAGTGCAAGGTCGCCACTGCCGGGGCCGGGGTCGGTGGGGCTGTAAGCTTCATAACCTGATACAGTTGAGGGAGTGGTTGTGGGATTTATGTTTTTGAGGTTTATGGTAATGCCCGGCCTCCAAACGGGAGTTTCGGGAGAAAGGCCGACACGGAATTCGCCAACGGGGATTAGGATGGAGTAGAAGGTTTGGAATTGGAGGATATTATTTCTGGTGATTTCTTTGCCGGCAGATACGTGGATGTTGGATTCGGTGAAGGATTGATACCCTTCAAATTCGAAATGGAGGTCGTAATCGTCGGCTGGTACCTGGTTAATTGAGAATTTACCTGTGGGGGTTGTCAGTGTTTCTTTAATTACTTCGGTGAAGCCTGTTTTTGTTATCCAAACTCTAACGCCGGGTAATAATGTGCCAAGGGGATTGCGGACTGAGCCACGGAATTTGGCGTGGGTGGTACCGAGGTTTGATATTTCACGGGATTTGTAGTAACCGTTTACGAAGTTTGGGTTTGTGTCTTCGAGGGTGTTTACCATTGTGTCGAGTCCAAGCTTGAAGTCGTTGTCAATTATATCACGAATGAGGGCTTCCATTTGTTCGATGGCTAGGGAGCGGTAAACAACGGCTTCGCGGGGGTCTTGGATGGAGAGAAGATAAAGGTTTATTGCGGTTTGGAGGTTAGTGACATCGGTGAGGGTATAGCCGCCTGTACCTGCTGCGGCCACGTTTGTAAGGGCTTCGTCGTGGATGGTTTGGCAAACGGGGGCGATGTCTTCCTTTTTGAGACGGGAGAGGTCGGATTTGGAATATTGTACTTTTTGGAGTAGGGTGTTGTTTTTGGGTGTGGAGCGTGCGGCGAAACGAACGAGGGGATTAAGGCATTTGAAGGCGATGGTTTCGGCGGCTAAACGAAGGGCATCCGTGTCGAGGGTTACGCCTGAGGTGGGTGCTTGTGCGACTTGGTCGAGTTGGCCGATGAGGACTACTTTGTTGTCGATGGCGGCTTTGTCGGTGGCGAAGTCGGCGATGGATGCTGTGGCAGCGGCGTTGTCGGTGCAATATTTGAGGACTGCCCGAATCATGTTGGCGAGGTTTGAGAATGATTTTTTCATTGTTGTTTGGTTTTAGTTGTCGTTTGGTAATTGTCGACTATTGTATGATGTTTTTTGTGTATTGTTTGATTTGCTTGTCATCTCCTAAAAAAACTTGACACATTTTGAAAACAAAAAACTCAAAATGGAGAAAGAGAAACAAGAAGAAAGACACACTATATTAGTGTCAGATTCGTTTGCAAGAACGGACGAAAAACGTCGTTACGAGATACCCTTTCGAC